>JBJMQN010000736.1:0-8638 GCA_045802665.1 Myxococcaceae bacterium
CACCATTCGCTCCGCGAGCGACGCACGTTCCGTTCTGGCAGGTGCTGTCCACGTTCACGCACGGAACGTTGGTGTTGCAGCTCTCGCCCGTGGTCGCGTACTCCGGCTGGCACGTCGTCCCCTGACACGACAGCAAGCTGTCGCAGACCGGCGCCGGATTACCAGCGCAGCTCTGACCGTTGCCCGCGTACGCCACGCAGAAGCTGTTCACGCAGTGGGTGCCGAACGCGCAGACGTCGTCGCTCGAGCAGGGCTGCCCTGCGGGGCGCTTGTCGGTGCACACGCTCTGGTTGCAGTACTGGCTGTCGGTGCAGAACGGACCCGGCGCGGAGGAGAACGGCTGGATGCTGAAGATGACCGTCTCGCCCGTGCCGCAGACGCCGTTCTTCGCGGACTCGAGCTTCACGCACTTGTCGCCGGTGGCCGTCGTTCCGCAGATGAGCTGCGGGACGCCGGTCTTCACCGTGTCGCGGAGGCACTCGTAGCTGTTCTTGGTGCAGGTCGCGCCCTCCGCCTTGCCGACGATGCACGTCTTCGCGCCGAAGATCGTGCCGCTGCAGACGTGGCCCGGACCGCACTCGTTGCCGAGGATGTTCGTGCACGTACCGTTCAGCGCGACGTACGGCGTGCAGCGCTGACCGCCGCCGGCGGGGCAGTACGCGGAGGCTGGATCGCACTGCGTGTTCCGGTTGCAGTTCGGTGAGCCACCCGTGGTCCCGAGGTACGGCTGGCAGGTGCCGCACGCGTTGCCGGTGGTCGAGCAGAACCCGTTCACGCAATCGCCGTCGCCCACGCAGAGCTGACCGTTGGTCGCAGCAGGCCCGATGAACGGCGTGCCCGAGCACTTGGACAGCACCTGATTGAGATCGCGATCACAGCTCGCCGCCGGGAACGCGGTGTCGATGCAGTCGAAGTACGCGGTCTGGTTGATCGTGGCGCGGCCCGCATCCCACCCCGCGGCGCCGACGACGCAGTTCGGATCCTGCGAAAGGAAGCGCACGCACGTGTCCTCCTCGCCGGTCGCGATTTGGACGTTGTTGCCGCGGCTGCCGCCGGTGGCGCCCTGCGGCTGATTCAGCCGGAAGTCGAAGCTGCCCGCCTGATCCGCCTTGCAGCGCACCATGTAGCTGCACTGCTTCTTCGCCACGTCGAGGCAGATGGAGGATGGCGAAACGCCGCCGTCGGTGACGATCGTTCCGGCATCCACGGTTCCGCCGTCCGCGCAGCTGCACGCGCAGCTCCACACGTTGTTGTCACAGCTGTCCGCCGCGGTGCAGTTCGACGGACAGAGTCCGCACGGGTTCACGCTGGTGCATGCAGCCGCGCCGCCGCCACCGCCCGCGCCGCCACCGGTTCCGCCGCCGGTGCCCGCGTCGTTCTCGATGATGCCGCCGTCGATCGTGCCGCCGTCCGCGCAGGTGCAGCCGCAGAGCCAGTTGCCGTTCGACGAGTCACAGAAATCGTTGGGGCTACAGTCGACGGGACAGATCCCGGGGTTCTGAAGACAGGGATCCGCGACGCCGGTGCATTGATCCGTGCCGCCGCCGCCACCGCCGCCCGCGTCTTCAATCGATCCCCCGCCCTCGCCGCCGCCGCCGCCGACCGGGGTTGGATTCGCACCGCAGTTACAGCCCACCGCCGCGAGCGTCAGCGTGAGCGCCGCTGCAGCCCAGAGGTTCGTTCGATTCATGTGCGCGCTTTCTCTCCTCAAAGGGTGGAGGCGAATGGTCTGGCCCCTCCACCGTCAGTCATCATCCCGTGCGAGCGTCACGTCCACTTCTCCGCCGTCTCTGCTCACGTGCACCGCCCACGGGCGGCAGCAAACGGAGCAGTCCTGCACGAAGCTCTCGGAGGAAGCGCCCACAGCCTCGACCGCGACCTCTACTTCCTCGCCGCAGTACGGACACCGCACCGTGGGAAAAACAGAAAAGCCGCCGACCGGAGCTGCCCCTTCCGAGGGCGGAGTGTAGCCAAGCTTCGGCCACCCACCGGAAGGTGCCGCTGTGCGTGAAGCTGCGACCTGCCCGGCCGATTGTTCACGGAGCAGCACGAGCTGATCGACGAACGCGGGGAGCTCCACTCCAACCGCTGAGGGCTCTTCCTCATCCACGCCGTAGAGCGAGGCGATCGCCTTCGTCGCCAGCCGGTGCGCGCCTTCGGGCTCCGAGCGTTGCCACTTCACGCAGGCGGCGGAGGCTTGAATCAGCCCCTGGAGCAGCTGCTTCTCCGGGCCTTTGAGGGTGAGCCACGCCTGCTCCCAGGTTTCGTGGGCCTCGAAGAACTGCTGCGAATTGAATTGCTCGATCCCCTCCTCGAGCAACGTTCGGGCGCGGCGGTCCATCGCACTTGGGACTGTAGACGGTAGACTCGGGGATCAAATGGCTATCCAGCAGCGCAATCGCATCGGCGACATCCTGGTGAAGGCGAAGGTGATCGATGATCTGCAGCTTCGATCGGCCATGGCCCATGTGGATCAATGGGGCGGGCGGCTCACGGCGGCGGTGCTGGATCTGAACCTCGCCGACGAGGACAAGTCAGCGGAGGCGATCTCCAAGGCGCTGAACCTGCCGCGCGCGCAGCTCGGGAACATTCAGAAGGATCCGCAGGCGCTCTCGCGCATCGACGTGCAGACCGCGGAGCAGAACGCCGTGTTCCCCATCGCGCTGCGAGATAACGGGAAGACGCTGCACGTCGCCTTCGCGGATCCGACGAACATGGGACTGCTGGATGAGCTCGGACGGAAGGCCCGCGCGCGCGTCGTCCCGTACATCGCGGGCGAGGTGGAGATCAGCCACGCCATCTCGCGCCACTACCGCGGCGTCGAGCCGAGCGCCGCAGAGAAGCTCCGTCGCAAGCCGAAGCCCGACGCCACCGACGACGACGACAGCGGTGATGAGTTCAAGATCACCGACATGAACGGCAAGACCGTGATGAAGCGGCTTTCCGACATCGATCCGTCGCTCGCGAAGGCGGCGGGGGAAGTGGCAGCGAAGCCCGCGCCACCGGTGGACATGGGCGGAGATGGAGGAGGCGCGGGAGATCTGCTGGACGATCTGATGGGGACTTCGCCTGCGGTCGCCGCCCAGCTCTCAGACGCGGACTGGCAGCGAGTGGTAGCGGTGAAGAGCAATCAGGAGAAGAGCGCCGTGATTCTGCGCGCGCTGACCGACCTCCTCGCGGAGAAGGGCCACAAGCGGAAGTGAGAGTGGGCGGCCGGTAGGGGGGTGGCTAGAAAAACCAACCCTGGAAGCCGCGATCCGGCGCTCTGAGGGTTGGTTTTTCCCGCCACCCCTCTTGGGAGCGCGACAGGCCGCGTCTTCCTCGCTGCTGAGCGTGCACCGACCGCCATGGAGAGGTCGCGACGGCGCAGGCGGCCCAGGCCGAGTGGATGCCCGGGGGTGCTTGGAATTCGGGCGATGTTTTGCGTCCGCGGCCCCACGAAACATCGCCCCATTTCCAAGCACCCCTGCCAGGCGACAGCGCGGTCAGCAATCTTGCGCAGTGAACGGCAGGGGGTGGCTGGAAAAACCAACCCTGGAAGCCGCGATCCGGCGCTCTGAGGGTTGGTTTTTCCCGCCACCCCCCTTGGCCTGCTCGGTCGCGTGATCGCCTGATCGCGAGCCGCTCGCTGAACTCTCGCCGATTCACGCGTGTGTCGAGCGCCCAGGTCCATCCGCGAAGAACGCCGGCCAGCAGCCGGGCGAGTTGGACCAGAAGATGTGCTGGTCGCCGAGCGCGTAGCCGCCCTGGCCCGGCTCCGCGCCGCACGACCGCCGCACCGCTCCCGATGAGCGCGGGAATGACCCAGCTTTAACGTTGGTATGGGAACCCCGCAGGCCGCACGCCTCCACACCTCAGCGTGAACCACGCCGCGATGAGAGCGTCGGGGCGAACTCGAGCGCCGCGCTACACGCGCCGAACGTCAGCGCGCATCCGCCTTCGCCGTCGCGCTCCCGGCACCGGTCTCCGCCTGAGCGAACGTGACGAGATACTGCTCGATGAGCGCGCGATCATTCGCGGAAAGGTGCGCGTCCTTCGCCATCTCATCCACCATGTCGTTCCACTCGGGCGCGGTCCGGCTCTCCGGGAGGAACAGCGTGTGACACCCCGAGCAGCGCGCCGCGTAGATCTGCCGGCCTTCGTTCAGCGAGCTCAAGGTCGCGTTCGGGAACTTCACGTGCGCGCGGGGGAGGTCCGCTTCGGTCGCATGGCGCAGCCCGGCGCAGGCGCTGAACGCGAGCGCCATCCCGACGGCGGCGATGGTAATTCTGCGACTCATTCTCAAAATCCGATCTAGCACTACAAGAAGAACGAGAACAACAGCCGAGCGTTGAAGCGTTCGTGGTCGTTCAGCACGTACGGTCCTGATGACCCTTCCGGCGTCTTCAGGGCCGGGAGCTGCGGCATCACCGTGGCCGTCACCCACCAGTTCTTCTGCGAGTAAGACACCGTCGGCCCCGCGAACAGCGCGATGAACTCCAGCCCGTCATCCACGACGTACGTGTTGCGCACTTCGGCGCCCAAAGACCAGTGGTCGGTGAGGAAGAACGCGTACGCCAGGTCCACTTCGAACTTCTGCTCGGGGTGGAGCTCATTCGCGGACTCCACCTCCCACTCCTGCTCGCCCACGAAGTTGAGCGCGAACAGGTTCCGCCCCACCTTCTTGTCGAAGATGAGCTTTGCCTCGAGCTCAATCTCCTCCGACCCGAAGCCAAGCTCGCCGTAGAGCGCGAACCCGATCGGATCCGCCACCGGATCCATCAGCTTGTACTTCCACTCATTCGAGACGCCCGCGAACGAAAACTGGCTCTGCAGCTCGCCGGTCGCGTCCGGCGCTCGGACGGCGGTGGTGTTCAGGTAGAACGACGTCTGCAGCCGGTCAGAGAGCCCGACCTCGAACTCCATCCGGTTGTCGAACTGCGAATAGAAGCTCTCGCGCTTGATGCGGGCGGTGGTCCACATCTCCAGCTCGCGCTCGCCCTGAGGCAGCGTGGCGGACTCGTACGTGAAGCTGAAGCGGCGCTCGTTCGCGGAAGCGCCGGTGGAGAGCAGCAGCGTCGCCGCACTCAAGAGCAGTCCCAGCCTCGTCTTCTCCATGTCCTCGAACCTCTAAATGAGAATGATTCTCAAAATCGAGAACAAGAAGTAGGTGATCCGCGCCTCACGGTCAAGTGCCGTCCGCGCCGGAGACCGTCCGGGCTGATTCGCAGTGAACGTGGGTATCAGTGGAACTGCGTCGGTCTCACGGGCCCTGCGCCGCGGCCCTTCGCTGGTCAGCGGTTCGACCCATGAAGTTCGAGGTGCACAACAGCGGCGACAGCGTCACGACGCCAAAGATGACCGCGACTGCGGCCTTCCCCGGCAGGTCGCGCGCGATGCGGGCCGCGATCGCCCCCAGCGCGATCGCGGACGCCCAGAACAGGGCCAGCATGAGAAACGCGCCGATGCACATGACGGCCACCCCCATGTTCCGGGACATGATTCCGCCCGTGTCGCCCGGCGAGTCCCAGAGGAACAGCACGAGGACAGCCCCGAAGAGCAGCGGGCCCGCGAGCCACGTGGTCCAGGTGATGGACCAGAAGATGTCGGGGCCCAGGTCCTCGCGCCGGTTCTGCGTGACGCAGCGGCGCCCTGCCCGCGCCGCCATCACCGCGACGACGAGAAAGAACGTCTGCGCGGCGATGGAGATGATCGCCGAGGGCTCGAGCGAGACCCTCAAGCGCTACGCCTTGGGCGCTTCCGAGGACAGAATCAGGTCGCCCTTCACGAGGTAGTCGCCGTCGCTGAAGGCTCCGTAGAACTCATCCAGCATCGTGTCGAAGTCCGCGTAGCGCGACTCCTTCCGATCCTGCGTCATCTTGTCGAAGATCGGATCCAGCTTGGACGGGACCTCCGAGTTCACCTCGGACGGCAGCGGCGAACGGCGTCCCGGAATCTGTCCGGTCAGCATCTCGTAGAACAGGATGCCCACGCCGTACACGTCCGCCGACGGCCCGACGTCCTTGGTGCGCGAGATGAGCTCCGGGGCCATGTACGCCATGCCGCCCGTGCCCACGAAGACCTGCGGCATGCCCTTGCTCTGGTCCACTTCGATCACCCGCGAGAGGCCGAAGTCGCCGATCTTCGCGTTGCCGTAGATGTCGAACAGCACGTTCTCCGGCTTCACGTTGTGATGCGTGAGCCCGGACGCATGAGCGGTCCGAAGCCCGTACACGAGCTGGAGGAAGATCCGCACCGCCTGCTTCACCGGGAGCCCCTTGCCGCCGGACGCATCCAGCTTCTCTCGCAGCGAGCCTTTCAAGAGCTCCATCACGAAGTACGGCCGCGCGACCTCGGTGTTCTGATCCAGCACCGCGACGACGGCCGGGTGCCGCACCTGCGCCTGCGCGCAGAGCTCCTTCTTCAGCCGCTTGATGACCTCGCCGCGCTGCAGGAACGAGAAGTAGCCGAAGATGTCCTTCAGCTCCTTCACGCAGATGTCGATCCCGAGCGCGTTGTGCCGGCCCTTGAAGACCGTGCCCAGCGGCCCCGCGCCCATCGCGTCGAACTTCACGTAGCGCAGATCCACATCCGCGCCTTTCGCCGCCTGACCTCCAGCAGGGCTCGCCTGGTTCGAGGCTTTGTCAGCAGCAGCGGCGGCGGGAGCAGAAGGAGCCATGGGGGAGACCGGAGGAGCAGGAGGGGACGCGAAACCCGCGCGAGGATTCTGCGAAGGAGGAGGAGGGAGCGGAGGCAGCGGCGCGGCCTTCGGAGGAGGCGGGGGAGACATCGCGGCGACGGGCGGCGGCGGCGGCGTGCCGAGCTGCTCATCGCCGTCGGTGTCCATCGGCGGAGGAGGCGGGGGGAAGTTGAAGCCCGGCTCGTCCATCGGGATCTCTTCCTGACCGGAGGCGGTGTTCTCGACCTCCGGCTCGCCCAGCTGATCCGCGAAGAACTCGTAGACGTCCTCGCTGAACTCGGACGTGACGCCGGAGTCCACCAGCTTCTCGCCGTTGTCGGTGAGCTTGAGCTGCGCTTCGCGGTCCATCGCGATGTAGTGGAACTTCCGCAGGAAGAAGAAGTAGCTGTCGAACTCCAACGACACCGAAGGCTCGAGCGTCGTCTTCACGTCCGCCAGCTTGTTGCTCCGTCCGAGCCGCGCGTTGTCGCGCAGGTTCTTCAGGATGAAGAGTGCCTCACCGCTGACTGTGTCGCGGGTTGGGGAGTTGGGCATGATTTCTCACTGGATGCGCAGCAGGGTCTTCACCGTCTCCAGCACTTCGACGAACTTGACCGGCTTGCGCAGAAAAATGTCGACGCCCGCGGCCATCGCGCGCTCCTGCGCGTCCTTGCCGCCTGCGGAGATGGCGATCACGGGGATGGACTTGAGCCGTTCGTCCGAGCGGATCTTCTCCACCAGCTGAAAGCCGTCCATCACCGGCATGTAGAGATCCGTCATCACGAGGTTGAACTTCCCCTCGGTGAGCAGCTTCAGCGCGCCGTGGCCGTCCGGAGAGAAGTGCACCTCCAGCGGGACCTTCCCGCCGAGCTCCGTCGTGGCGAGCTTCTTCAGCACGTAGCTGTACATCTCGATGATGTGCGGGTTGTCCTCGACGATGAGGACCCGGTACCCCTCGGGCGGAAACTTGCCCGGCGCAGCCGGTCCGCTCGATGTGGTGCCCGCGTTCACGAGTGTTTCCAGCCTCTTCCGGTAAGCGTCGTCGTCGACGCGAACGCCGATTCCTTTGGCGTCGTCCCCTCGCGCTTGGCGTACCCACGCGACGTGTCCGACGATTTCTATCGGATCCATCAGCCCCGGAAAAGAAAGAGCGAGCGGAACCACCTGACCCAACGCGTAGTCCTCGTCCGTCTGGATGAAGAGCCCACCCCGCGAGAGGTTCTCGGTGACGGCGTAGAAGTTCCGCTGATCCGGCACGTGCACCCGCAGGACCATCGGGACCCGTTGGTGCTGCCGCTTCTCCTCACCAGAACTCATGCGCGGAGCGCAGTCATAAACGGACCGGTCTGATTAGTTAAGCACTCAGAATCGTTCACGGTTCGCGGGAGTTTCCGTACAGAGTTTTCGTTGACATTGCAGAGGTGCGCACCTACGAAGCGCGCCGCCATGGCCAACGGCCTGTTCACCCCTGAAGAGCAGAAAAAATTCGATCAGGAGCTCGACGAGATCCTGACCCATTACCCCTCTGATCGGAAGAGCGCCGCGATGCTGCCCGCGCTCCGGCTGCTCCAGGAAAAGAAGGGCTGGCTGCCGCCGGATGGCATGGAGCACGTGGCCAGGCGCCTCGAGGTCAGCAAGGCCCGCGCCTACGAGGTCGCGACTTTCTACGTGATGTACTTCACGAAGAAGCCGGGCAAGTACGTCATCGACGTCTGCACCAACCTCTCCTGCTCGCTCTACGGCGCCGAGGAGCTCCTCGGCTACCTCGAGCAGAAGCTCGGCGTGAAAGCCGGCGAAGGCAACGACCAGTGGTTTTTGCGCGAGACCGAATGCCTCGCCTCCTGCGGCACCGCGCCGTGCCTGCAGATCAACGAAGACCACCACGAGTCGCTCACGAAGACGAAGGTCGATCAGATCTTCAGCAAGCTGTCCTGAAAGACCTCCGACATGGCTGAGAATTTCGAGAAGGTCATCACCCGC
>JBJMQN010000737.1:0-9763 GCA_045802665.1 Myxococcaceae bacterium
AAAGATGAGGAATGGGAGCGGCGGCTTCTCCTCGCGCGCACGGTGGATCAATTCGGCCGGGACGAGGACGCCGCCCGAATGATGGACACGCTGGCCATGTACACGCGGGTCCAGCGGCGTGGGACCGGAAATCGCGGCCACGTCGAATCCGCGGCGAGCCTCGAGGCGGCGGTGGCCGAGGCGAGAGCATGGGTCCTCGAGGCCAAACGCAGGTAAGCTCCCGCGCGCTTGAACTTGCAGTCAGGGCCGAGGGGACCTCCGTTCAACCGTGCGATCGATCGCCGTCGTCTTCACTCTTGCCGCAGTGACAGCGCTGGCCGCTGATCCGAAGGCCGCCGCTGACAAACCGCCGGAAGCCGCTGCGCCGGCTCCGATGACAAAGCCGAAGCTGCTCGTGCTGAACCTCACCGCGCAGGGCGTTCAGCCCAACGAAGCCGCCGCGCTGACGGATGCCGTGGCGCAGGCGCTCTCCGAACGCGCGCTGTTCGACGTCATCACCGCCAAGGACGTGGAGACGTTGGTGTCGACGGACCGCCAGAAGCAGCTCCTCGGAGCGTGCGACGAGATGAGCTGCGCGGCGGACATCGGCGAGGCGGTGAAGGCGCGCTACGTGCTCTCCGGAGCGCTGTCCCGAGTGGGCACCGCGTACGAGCTCTCGCTACAGACCATCGACACCGTGAAGAGCCAGCCCATCGGACGGAGTTCCCGGCTCGCGAATGATCTCGTGACCCTGCGCGAGCTCGTGCCGTACGTGTCGTCCGAGGCCACCGGCACGCCGCTGCCACCGCCGCGTCCTCGGTGGGCGCAGTACACGATGATGGCCACCGGCGGAGGGCTCATCATCGGCGGCGGCGTGCTCGGGATGCTGGCGCTCTCGCGGCAGGCGGTGATCAACGAGGAGATCCGCGGCGACCAGGGCCTCCTCACCCGAGCGGAGTATCAGAGCCGCGGCGGAGACATCGCGTTTCAGAAGACGCTCTCGCTCGTGCTGATGGGCGCTGGCGCGGGCCTCGCGGGCGCCGGAATTTTTCTCCTCCCTGCGCCTGAGGGTGGCCCGCGAATGGCGTTCGTGCCCTCGCCCTCGGGTTTTGCGGTTGCGGGGGTGCTCCCATGAGCGGTCGCAGAAAGCCCGTCGTCGTTCTCTCCGTCGCGCTGCTCGGGCTCATCTCCTGCCAGTCGGGGCTCGCGACCGACGAGGGCCATCCGTACAAGTGCGGCTTCGACGTGACGTCCGCGGATCAGTGCGCGCCCGGCTGGACGTGCGCCGTGGACAACACCTGCCACAAGACGGTGGAGGACAAGCTCCCGGAGACTCGCCCCTCGTTCGGGCCCTCCGCGACGCTGGTCTATCCGCAGACGCTGAAGCAGGGCGTGAAGTTCGCGGTGGCGGGGACCACGGTGAACCCCGTCGCGCCCATCTTCGTCGTCACGGATGATGGCCTGGCATTCCTCGCGGACCGCTCCAGCGTGAAGTCTCCCCCCGGCGCCGTCACGCTCCCGAGCGATCTGGACGAGGCCGCCTATTCCGGCGGTCTGCTCGGCACGATTCACGGCGGCGCCGTCACGGTGACGAACCCGTTCGCGCAGAACGATTCGCAGCAGGTCAACCTACCGCTTCAATCCAAGCCCACCGCCCTTCGAGCGGGCGCGGACCTGACCGATTCGATCCTCTACCTGCTCCGACGCGGCGCGACCGCGGGTGAAATCGACGTGGGAAGGGTAGGGGGCCGCATCGTCGCGGCGGTGTTCTCGCCGTTCAACCTTCCCGCGCTCGCGGATGGCGGCTTCAACGTCGCGGCGGATGTCCGGCCGGTGAAGCGCAAGGAACTGGAGTTCGCCAATCAGCGCGCGTGCCCCGACCTCCCCGACGGTGGTCCGTCGCTTTCGCAAGACCCGGCTGGAAACGCGTTCCTTCCGGTCGCGGTCTCGGCGGAAGGCATCTACTACCGCCACTGCAAGGAGTTCTTCGCGGTGAACGACGTCTGGGCACCGCTGACGCCCGCGTCGGACCCGTTGGATCTGCCGATCGTGCGTCCGGACGGGGGAAGCGGGCTGCCGCCGCCCATCTGGCGGATTGATCGCTCCAACACCATCTTCGCGCTCGCGTATCCGCCCGAGTCGATCATCTCCAATGATCAGCCGCGAGCGTTGACGGTGCTGCAACTCCATCGCTCGCCGACGGAATCGCCCTCGCTCTCGCGCGCATGGGGCGACTGCCGGCCCTGCGCTCAAGGGGACCGCATCGTGGAGCTCGCCCCGACGATCAAGAACGGCGGCGCGGCGGTGGAGGTGCTGTGCGAACACCGGACCTCGCCCACGGACGGCGGCCCGGATGCGACGACGCTCTCGCTCAGGCGCGTCACGGGCGCGGCGGGCTCGGGCGTGGATGACCCGTGCGAGTTCGACACTGCGACTGCGTCGATCGATCTCACAGAGATCAACCGTTCGCAGGTAGGACAGCTCTTCCACTACGCGATCAATGACGCCGTGAGCGACGGCCTCGTCGTCGGCGGTGCACACGGGCAGCTCTGGCGCGGCGAGGCGTTCACGACGCTTCAGCCGCTGTATCTGGACCGGGTGCCGGATCAGGTCTCGATGCTCGGGGGCCAACCCTTCGCGCTGCTCCGCGACTTCGTCGCCGCGCCCTCGGATGGCGGCGTTTTCACCATCATCTCACCGCAGGAGCTCACCGGAGAGAACAAGGAAGATCCCATCTTCCCCCGCAGCGCACCGACCGACGTGAACGACGCGCTCTCCGGCTGGGTGGTGCTCAGCACGAGCGACCTCGCGAAGGTGTTTCCGCACGCGGACGGCGGACAGCTCGGGTTCAGCGCGAGCTACGGCTCGCAGCTCGTGGACTCTGCCGGCGCGCCCGCCGCCGAGCCCTACTTCCTGCAGGCCGCGGACTACGACCGCAACAACACCACCGGCGTGCGAGCGAAGCACTTCATCGTCACCGCGAACGACGGCCTGTTCGAATCCACCCGCGAGACGACTCCTGACCCGCGTCAGCTGCCGCAGCTCACGCCCGTGCTGACGCCGCAGCCGGGCGCGACGATCCGATCGATGATCCTCGACACGTCGGTGCTCCCGAATGGGACCAACGACGTGGACAACGGAGAGAGCGGCCCCCTCGTCTCGGGCTACCTCATCCCCGGCCGTAACCTCTACGCGTTTCGAAAGCAGCAGAGCCGCTGGTCCATCGATTCGCTGCCCGTCGCCGCTGGCGAGCCGATGGAGGTGTGGATGAAGAGTCCGAATGATTCGCTCGGCCGAGTGGGCTTCCGCGACGGCACCGTCCTCACGCTGCCGCAGGGTTTCAAGCTCGTCGTCACGTGCAACAACGACGTCGCGCACTGCGGGACCGAGAAGCCCACGGCCTCGAGAGCAGTGGACTTCGCAAACCTGGGCGGCGTGCCGGTGCTGCTCGCGACGGACGGCGTGTATGTCGCCTCCGATGAGCAGGAGGGCAGCGTCCTTCACTGGAAGCGCCAGCAACTCCCGCCGGAGCTCACCTCCACTGACGGAGGGACGGTCAAGGATCTCGAGATGGCGAAGCTCGTCGTCACGCCGGAGGGCAGCGACGACGTGCTCTACCTCTACACCGACCACGGCTTCGTCTATCGGTTGGCGAGGGTGACGCGGCAGTAGGCCGCTACTTCGCCGACTTCCGCCGCCGCAGCGCGCCCAGCGAGCTCAGGCCCACGAGGATTCCGAACAGGCTCGCCGCATCCGGAGCGCCTGAGCAGCAGCCTGACGTCGAGGCCGTTCCTCCGCCTGCGCCGCCATCCGCCTTGTTCCCGCTGCCGCCGCCCGCCCCGCCACCTGCACCGCCGCCGGTGCCGGACGCGAACGTCTGACACGCGTTGTCGATGCAGAGGTCATCCGGGTTGGTGCAGTTGATGTGGTAGCTCAGGCCCGAGCAGTAATCCTCCACGCACTGGCCGTTCACGCAGACGGAGTTCTTCGCGGTGCAGGCTGTCGCGCATGCCGCGGAAGGCTTGCAGACGCCATCGTCGCAGTACTGACCGGTCTGGCATGCGGGAGAGCAGGAATGTTTGCACGTGCCCTCCACGCAGTACTGGCCGGACTGGCAGCTCACCGTCGCGCATGAATCCGCCACGCACGCGCCGCCCTTGCAGATCTGATTCGCCGCGCACGCGCCGGCCGAATAGCAGGTGTCATCGCAGCCGCCCCCGCCGAGCTCGCCGCCCACCGCCGCGACGATGTCATTGAGCGCCGTCTGCAGCTGCGCCGGGCTGGAAGCGTTGTAGTAGCAGGGGTTCGCCGAGTCACAGGTCGTGTTGCGAGCCGTGCCGCCCGCCTGCGCCATCGCGTTCAGGTTCGACGCGGTGCCACCGTTGAAGCTGAGAACGTAAGTCTTCACACCAGCGTTCTTCGCGGTGTTGAGCGCCGTCGTCGTGTCGGTGAGCGTATTGCTGGGGCAGTTCGGATCGCCGTCGGTGATCAGGATCATGAAGCGTGGGCGAGTGGCGTCCTTCATGTCCGCTCGGGCCATCGCGTTGGTGATCGACGTGGCCGTCGGCGTGCTGCCATCCGGACCGCCCGCCTGCAGCACCGCGGCGATTGCCGTGTTGGTGTTCACGTCGGAGAGCACCGATTGGCAGGCGGTGCTCGACGAGTAGTAGCAGTTGGAGACGCCACAGCTGTCCGTGCTGGTGGTGATCCCGAAGAGCTGCAGGCCGTACCGGAAGCCCGAGCTGTTCGACGAGAGGAGCTGGTTCACCGCGTCGCGGCCAACCTCGTAGCGGCTCTGCGAAGTGCCCGACACGGTGGTCCCCATGGACCCGGAGACGTCGAAGTCGAGCAAGAGGTTCGGGCACCGCCCGGCCTGAGCGAGACCAGGGAGCAAAGCCAGACAGAAAGCCGCTTTCAGGAGTGCGTTTCGCATGCGGCTTTTCACGTTAGCGCCCTGATACGGTGGCGTCCAAAGCCGTGCGCCTGCTCCGTCTCGTTGTCTCCGATTTCCGGAACCTGAAAGCCGTGGAGCTTTTGCCGTCCACGCACGCGACCATCGCCGTGGGGCAGAACGGTCAGGGGAAGACGAATCTCCTGGAGGCGATGTACTTCCTCGCCACACTGAAGCCGCTCCGGGCGGGCCGACTGTCGGAGTTGGTGCGCTTTGGTGAGAAGACCGCGAAGGTCACCGGCCGCTTTCTCCTCAAAGGGGCCGAGCGCGAAATCTCCGTCACCATCGAAGACGGCGTGCGGCAGGCGTTCGTCGACGGGAAGAAAGCGCCGTCACTGGAGGACTACTTCGGCGGGGTGAGCACCGTCGCGTTCACGCCGGATGATCTCGACGTGGTGAAGGGCGGCCCCGAGGGCAGGCGTCAGTTTCTCGACCGGGCCGTCTTCAACCGCTTCCCCGCGTTTCTCCGCGAGAGCCGCGCCTACGCGAGGGCGCTGAAAGGCCGAAACCGGCTGCTCAAAGACCGCGCCGAGGCGGCGTACCTGCTCGCCTATGACGAGGCGCTGGCGAAGGCGGGCGCTCGGGTGTGGGCGAGGCGTCGAGCGCTGATGGATGAGCTCGCTCCGAGAGCCGCCACCGCTTTTCACGCGATCGCCCGGACCGAACAGCCCGCCAGCTTCGGCTACGAGCCGCACGCGCTGAAGCTCCCCGAAGGAACGCCGTGGCAGACCGCGGACGAACAGACCCTCTCCGCGCAGCTCGTCGAGCGGCTCAAGCAGCGGCTCCCCCGCGACATGGAGCGCGGCTTCACCTCCATCGGACCGCACGCGGATGATCTGGAGCTGCAGCTGGGCGGCAACTCCGCGCGAGCGTTCGCCTCGCAAGGCCAGCAGCGCGCGTTCGTGCTCGCGTGGAAGATCGCGGAGATCGAAAACCTGAGCGAGAGCACCGGCTTTCTCCCGCTCTTGCTCTTGGACGACGTCTCCTCCGAGCTCGACCCGGAGCGCAACGCGTACCTGATGGACTACCTCAGCAAGAGTGGCGCGCAGGTGTTTCTGTCGACGACGGATTCGTCGCTCGTCAAACGCGCGGCCGGCGCGGACACGCTGTGGCTGAAAGTCCAGGGTGGTGGGGTGTCGAAGGAGTTGGAAGGATGAGCGCGCCTGTGACCCGCTACTTCCCATTCCATCCGGTGCGCTTCCGCATCGCCTTTCTGCTCTGCGCGCTGGTCTGCGCCGCCATCACCGCGTGGGCGCTCTACAACGCGCGGCACAGCACCGAGGACCTCGGGGAGGCGCGCGGCGGAATCAGCGCGGGGCTCATGTTCGCCTTCCTCTACGCCTTCTTCCGGCTGCGGCCGAGAGAGGGCTGGGGCGTGGAGGTGGAGCCCTTGCGGATCATCATCGCGAGGCCGTTCCGGGGCGAGCCCACGAAGCTGCTCTGGGCGGAGATTCAGCAGATTCACCTCGGTGGAAAGAAGCGGAACACGCTGCTGCTGTTCCTTGAGAGCGGCGGCCGGGTGATGGTCCCCGGTCACCTCTTCGCGAAGGAGCAGCACTTCCGGGAGCTCTGCGACCTGGCGCGCACGAAAGTCGCGCCGCTGAAGTTCGACGCCTGAGGGCGACGCCAAGCTCCCTGACCGCAGGGCTGGCAGGCGACGAATTCGACGAGTGAACTGACCTGGCGGACGAGCCGCCGCGCCGCGTCAGAAACGTCCGATTTCGGAGCTTGTTTTCATAAGACTTTCGAGGGCTTGCCCGTGCTCATTCCCGTTGGTGGGACATGGGTCTGCGTGTTAAAAAATGGGGTCGATTTCCCCGAAAGATTTCACGCATGGAAACCCCTGCCGCAGGCCCTGAGTCCGCCAAGAATCCAGCCGAGTACGGCGCCGCGCAGATCACCGTTCTGGAGGGCCTCGAGGCCGTCCGCAAGCGGCCCGGCATGTACATCGGCGACACCAACGTCTACGGGCTTCACCACCTGGTCTACGAGGTCGTGGACAACTCGGTGGACGAGGCGCTGGCGGGCTTCGCCACCGACGTCGACGTGGTGATTCACGTCGATAACTCGGTCTCGGTGAAGGACAACGGCCGCGGCATCCCCGTCGGTCCGCACCCCACCGTCATCGGCATGGACACCGTGGACGTGGTGATGACCAAGCTGCACGCGGGAGGGAAGTTCGAGAACTCCGCGTACAAGGTCTCCGGCGGTCTGCACGGCGTCGGCGTGTCCTGCGTGAACGCGCTGTCCGAGTTCTGCCACCTGGAGATTCAGCGCGACGGCAACGTCTACGAGCAGAAGTACGCGCGCGGCGTCCCGCAGCAGAAGGTCGCGACGCTCGGCAAGTCAGACAAGCGCGGCACGCTGGTGCACTTCAAGCCGGACAGCTCCATCTTCGAGGTGACCGAGTTCAACTTCGAGACGCTCTCGGGCCGCCTGCGCGAGCTCGCGTTCTTGAACGCCGGCCTGCACGTGACCATCAAGGACGAGCGCTCGGGCAAGTCTCACGACTTCAAGTTCGAGGGCGGCATCGTCTCGTTCGTGGAGTTCATGAACAAGTCGAAGCAGGCGCTCAACGACAAGGTCATCTACTTCAAGGCGGAGAAGGAGCTCGTGCAGCTCGAGATCGCCATGCAGTGGAACGACGGCTACGACGAGCGCATCTACACCTTCGCGAACAACATCAACACGCACGAAGGTGGCTCGCACCTCTCGGGTTTCAAGTCCGCGCTCACCCGGACCATCAACGCCTACGCGGAGAAGAGCGGGCTGTGGAAGGACCTCAAGGAATCCCCCACCGGTGAGGATGCGCGTGAGGGGCTCGCGGTGGTCATCTCCGTGAAGCTGCCCAATCCGCAGTTCGAAGGGCAGACGAAGACCAAGCTCGGCAACAGCGAGATCAAAGGCTCCGTCGAGCAGATCGTGAACGAGCAACTCGCCATCTGGCTGGATGAGAACCCGCATCAGGCGAAGAAGGTCGTCGCGAAGATTGGCGATGCGACGCGCGCTCGAATCGCGGCTCGGAAGGCCCGCGAGACGGTGCGCCGCAAGGGCATCCTCGATTCGGCGTCGCTCCCCGGCAAGCTCGCGGACTGCCAGAGCCGGGACCCCAAAGAGTCCGAGCTCTACATCGTCGAAGGTGACTCCGCAGGCGGCTCCGCGAAGCAGGGTCGCGACCGGAAGAACCAGGCGATCCTTCCTCTGCGCGGAAAGATTCTGAACGTCGAGAAGGCGCGCTTCGAGAAGATGCTGACGTCCGCGGAGATCGTGACGCTGATCACCGCGTTGGGCACCGGCATCGGCAAAGAGGAGTACGACCCGACGAAGGTCCGCTACCACCGGATCATCCTGATGACGGACGCAGACGTGGACGGCAGCCACATCCGCACGCTGCTCCTCACGTTCTTCTACCGGCAGATGCCGGAGCTGATTCAGAGCGGCTACCTCTACATCGCGCAGCCGCCGCTCTACAAAGTGACGCGTGGCAAGAAAGAGCTCTTCCTCAAGAACGAAGGCGTCTACGCCGAGTACCTGATGGACATCGCCGCCGAGCACACCCGCGTGAAGACGCCGAAGGGTGAGATCTCGAAGCTGGGCGTGAAGGAGCTGCTCGGGAAGATCGACCGGTATCAGGCGCGGCTCGACAAGCTGGCGAAGCGGCGCGACTGGCGAGTGCTGGATGCGCTCGTGCAGGCGACGCAGATCAACGAGCAGACGCTGCAGGACAGGGAGAAGCTCGAGGAGCAGCTCGCGGAGCTTCAGGCCTACTGCGAGAAGCGGCACCCGGATGTGATGAACCAGCTCGCGGCGGTGTTCGCGAAGGACCTGGAGCACGGCGGCTTCCGCGTCACGCTCCGCAGCGAGATCAACGGCTCACCGCGCGACACGGTCCTGGACCACGCGTTCCTCGTGTCTCCGGAGTACGCGGAGCTGCTCAAGCTGCGTGATGCGCTGAAGGACCTGGGGCCTGCGCCGTACACCGTGGAGTTCGAGAACGGCGAGGTCACCGTCAACACCGTGCAGGATCTCTACAAAGCGGTGAAGGACGACGCGCAGAAGGGCCTCGGCATCCAGCGCTTCAAGGGTCTCGGCGAGATGAACCCCGAGCAGCTCTGGGAGACCACGATGAACCCGGCGCGCCGCACGCTGCTCCAGGTGCGCGTGGAGGACGCGGTGGAGTCCGATGAGATCTTCTCGCTGCTGATGGGCGAGCAGGTGGAGCCGCGGCGCGAGTTCATCGAGAAGAACGCGCTCGAGGTTCAGAACCTCGACATCTGAGTCGTGCCTGCCGGATCAGATCACGAAGTCATCCGTGCGCCAGAACCGTGGAGGCGCGTAGGGGAATCCCTCGTTCTTCGGGGCGGCGAACCGTGACGGAGCCTTCTGCGCCGGGAGGCGTGTTGAGAGGCGAATCACGCGGGAGATGATCTCCGTGACTTCGGGATTCGCATTGATCGGCTCGCGAAATTGAGAGACCAACCTGGGCCGAGCAGTCCCGATGCTTCTCACTTCGACGTACGCGAGGTGAGGGCATGCCGACACAAGCTCGTGCCAGAAGCGGCTCGGATGGCCCGAACCCTGGCCCTCACTGGGCGCACGCCTGAACGAGCCGTAACGCGAGTCGCTCTCGCGCACGAGATCTCCCAGACGTTCGAGCTTCTTCAGCCACTTGCTCGCCGCCTGAACGCTGATGCCCAGAGCATGCGCGAGCTCCGAGCTCCTCACGCGCCCGCGCTGCGCTAGCAACAATCCCACCGCTTCAAGCACCCGATCCATGGGGCTCGTCCCATTGCGACGGTCATGCCCGCCCGGTGGGGGACAGCGCCCGGGGTC
>JBJMQN010000738.1:0-3891 GCA_045802665.1 Myxococcaceae bacterium
GCGAGCTCGTGGATCGCGCGCAAGGCGTGGCGGCGGATCCGCTGCGCATGGCGATGGCGGAAGTGGATGAGCTCGGGGCGAGTGCTCGGGCGGCGTATTTCAAGAGCAACCGCGTGGCCCTGTACGACGCGTGGGTCCGGACGCAGTCGGTGGAGTCGATGGTGCAGCTCGTGCTCCGGATGGGCACATCGCCCGAGATCCGCGAGTCCGTCTTGAGCGCCGCCGGAATGGATCCCGAGCTGAGCGACGAAGAGATCCTCGCAGAGGCGTTCGCGGTGGCGCTGTCGAGCGCGACGGGTGAGCAGGAAGCGATCGCGGAGGCGATCCGATCCGCGGTGCCGAATCCGCTCGGGTGACGGCTACAGCCCGAAGCTGACGCGTTCGCGCTTCTTCTGATCTTCGCGCGGCTCGATGAGGCTCATCAGCTCGAACGCGACGAGGGTGGCCAGCGCCTCACGCTCGCTCAGGTCCGTCACCGTGAGCAGATCGTCCACTGTCTTCGTCCCGTCGCAGTACGCGAGCAGCCGCGCCTGACCGCCGCTTAGTTTCAGCTCGTGGAGCAGGTACGGCGGGTCCGCGGTGGGGAACATCTTGCGCGTGCCCGCCATCCGCTGCCGCAGCTGCACGAGCGGGACGCTGCGCTCCACGCCCTCCAGCACGAGATCGCCGGGGAAGATGTCCAGCTTCACGACGTCGGGCCGGTTCGGACGCTGCAACGTGAAGGAGTAGTCGCCCTGCGGCCACGCGAAGGTGGACCAGATGATCTCCTTCACCTGGTCCGCGAGGAGTTTTTTCCGCGCGGCTTCGTCGATGAGACCCAGCCGGAGCATCGCCTGGCCGGTTCGCAGCTTCTGCTCGGTGGCGAGAGAGGCCACCGCGCCCATGTCTGATTCGGTGATCACGCCACGGCGCACGCAGAAGCGGGCGAACCGCTCCGACGCGAGGTTGGACGCGGCGTAGGCCGGCTTTCCGTTCTCGAAGTAGACGACCTTGAGCACGTTGCCCTGTCGCAGCTTGAGCTCACCGGAGTGCCGCGCCTGGTAGTACGCGCCGAGCAGCTTCGCGACCGGACTCTGCGCGAGCGTCCCTGATTCCGCCCAGCGCGGCATCTCCTTCTTCTTCGGCGGCGGCGGAGTGACCGCGACCTGCGGCTTCGTCCACACCTTGTCGCGATCGCCGAAGGGGAGAACGACGTCCGGCTTGGGCTCGGCGACCGGCGTTGTGACAGGGGACGTGGCCGTCGCGGCTGGCGCGGGGAGCAGCGTGGCGAGCGGCGCGATCCTCGGCGGCGCGTTGTCGTCCTCCTCGATCGGCGCGAGCTCCTCCAGCTCCTCGAGGTCGTCCGCCTGCAGCTCCGCGGTGAAGGGCTCGTCGACATCAGGCGGCACGATGCCGGCCGCGGTTTCGGCTGCTCTCAGCACGTCGTTCATCTTGAACGGCTTCTCGAAGAACGCCTTCGCGCCCAGCTGTTCCACGGCCTCCTTCGCGTACCGATCGCCGCGATACACGCCCGATACCGCAATGCCCGGCACGCCTTTGCCCTTGAGCAGCCCGAGCAGCTCACCACCTCGGATGTCCGGCAGCAGCAGATCCACGATCGCTGCGTCGAACGGGACCGAGTCCATCAGCGCCTTCGCGTGCTCACCGCTGTAGGCCGGGACGGCATCATGGCCGCGCGACTTCGCCGTCGCGACGATCAGCGAGGCGAGCTCGGCGTTGTCTTCCACGATGAGGAGGCGGGCCATGAGCGGGCGTGCGAACATACACAACTCATGCGGATCCTCGGGTTCCATCACCTCGCGATTCAGGTTCACGACATCGAGAAGGTCGCCGCGTTTTATTCAGGGGTGCTCGAGTTCCGCGAGCAGGTGAGGCACCGGAACCCGGATGGTTCGCTCCGCAGCATCTGGATGGGGATGGGGGAGGGGCCCGCGTTCATCGCGCTGGAGGCGACCACCGAGCCGCCGGTCGGCACGCCATTCCGTCATCCGCGGCCGGGGCTGCACCTGTTGGCGCTGCGAATCTCACGAGACGATCGCGCCGCGATCCTTCGACGACTCAACGAGCAGCAGATTCCGGTTGAGCACGAGTCGCGATGGACGGTGTACGTGCGCGATCCCGAGGGCAACCGCATCGGACTGTCGCATCACCCGGAGGATCCGGTCGTCGGACGCTGAGCGCGGCTGGATTCCCACCCTTGCGGCTCTCGAAGACACGCGGATATAGGCGAAGCACGAATGCGTCTCGGTGAGCTGCTCATCCAGGAGAACCTCGTCACTCGGGAGGGCGTCCAGGAGGCGCTCGAGGCGCAGGTCGTTCACGGCGGGCGGCTGGGCACGAACCTCGTGGAGCTGGGGCTCGTGCAGGAGACCGATCTCGCGCGGATCCTCGGGAAGCTGCATGGCGTGCCGCACGCGTCCGGCGAGATGAACCCGGATCCGCGAGCGATGGAGCTGCTCGCCAAGGACTTCTGCGACGACAAGGACGTGCTGCCGATGCGCGTGGACGCGACGAGGTTGTCGCTCGCATGCATCAACCCGCACGACCTCGCCGCGATGGATGAGATCGCGTTCAAGACCGGCAAGCGCGTGACGGTGGTGGTGATTCCCGAGTTCCGGATGAACCAGCTGCTGCGCCGCTACTGCAAGGCGTTCCGGAACGTCCGAGCGATCGACATGAACACCGTGCGGAAGTCGCGCACGCTGGAACAGCAGGAGGTGAAGAAGGGCGACGACCTGATGAGCGAGGACGAGTTCAACTCGCTCTACGCGCAGGCGCTGACGGGCGGTGGGGCGGAGGAGGACGTGCTCGAGGGTGCGGTGGTGGAAGAGCAGGCGATGCCGGTGATGACCCCCGCGCGAGGAGTTCCCGCCGCGCCCATGCACACGCCGTCGCGAGGGATTCCCGCGGCGCAGAGGCCAGGGGTGCCGGGTCAGCCGCAAATGCAGCAGCCGCAGATGCCGCAGCCGCCTCAGATGCCGATGGCCGCGCAGGGCCGTCCGCAGATGCCGCCCGCGCCGGCGGGGTATCCGGGTGGTGCTCCTCCGCAGCAGCCGCACGGTGTTCCGCCGCAGCAGGGCTATCCGCAGCAGGTTTTTCCGCAGCAGCCGCACCCGGGTTTTCCGCAGCAGGCGCAGCCGGGCTTCCCGCAACAGGGATCTCCGCAGCAGCCGATGGCTCAGAATCCTCCGCACACGCCGTCCGCACCGCCCGTGTTCGCGAGTCCACCGCCGCCATCACCCGCGACACTCCGAGCCGTCCCGAGCGCCGCACCGCCCGTCGCCCGCGTGGAAGAGCCACCTCCGACGCCGATCTCCTTCGCGGAGGCGCAGCAGCTCCTCAGCAAGAGCAGCGATCGCGAAGACATCGCTCGCACGGTGCTGCGGTTTGCGATCTCGAAGTGGCGCCGCTCTTTGATTCTCTCCGTGCAGGGGCCGCTCGTGACGGGTTGGCACGGAGCAGGGCACGGAATCCGCGAGAAGGCCGTGCAGCGAATCGGCATCGCGCTGCGCGGGCAGACCACGTTCAAGCTCGTCTGCGATCTGCGCTCGCACTACGTCGGTCCGATGAAGCGGGATGCGGCGACCGCTGTGTTCTACAAGCTGCTCGGAGGCGGATTCCCGCAGACGGCCGTGATCCTCCCGCTCCTCGTGCGCGAGAAGATCGTGCACCTGCTCTACGTGGACAACGGGCCGGATCAGCTCACGCCGCCGGACATCGGTGAGCTGCTGATCCTGGGACAGAGCGTCACCCGGTCCTACGAGACGCTGCTCCGTAAGCGCCTCAAGTCGGCGTAGCCGTCAGACGTCGCCGCGCGTTCCGTCATCCCGACGACTCCCGGAGCCTGTCCCTGAAAACTGGCGTTTGCCGCCGGGCGCCGCGCCGGTTTGA
>JBJMQN010000739.1:0-4898 GCA_045802665.1 Myxococcaceae bacterium
ACACACTTTCCCAACAACAATCTCTACCAAACAGTACACGTTCACCGTCGTCTTGTGCTCGTCGTTCTGGCTCCAGTCGACGAGGACTTTTCCGACCCGAAGCTTCTTGAGCATGTTGCTGACGACGAGGTCCGGGTGGCGGCGCTCCAGCATCACCGCGAGCTTCTTCGAGAAGACCTTCGTGTCGTCGTCGTAGGTGACCTTCGGATCATTGAGCGGGACGTAGAGCTGGAGTCCCTTCGAGCCCGACACCTTCGCGAAGACCTTCAGCTTGTGCGCGTCGAAGAAGCTCTTGATGAGGAGCGCGACCTTGCAGCAGTCCAGCAGATCCGCCGGCGCGCCCGGGTCCAGATCGAACACCATCATCGTCGGATGAAGAATGCGCGTCGCGTAGCTGAGTGAGGTGTGCAGTTCCAGGTCCGCCAGGTTCGCGAGCCAGACCAGCGTCGCGATGTCCTCGACGACGCAGAACGGAATGTGCTCGTCGCGCCCGTGACTCCAGACGTCCACGGTCTTCACCCAGCTGGGCCGGTGGCGGGGACAGACCTTCTCGTAGAAGAACATCCCCTCCACGCCGTTCGGATAGCGCTTGAGCGTGAGCGGGCGCTTTCGAAGATGCGGCAGGAGCAGCGGCGCGATGCGGATGTAGTAGTCGATGACGTGCGCCTTGGTGAACCCCGCCTTCGGGTACATCACCTTGTCGAGGTTCGAGAGCGACAGCTTGCGCCCTTCGATCTCCAGCGCCGAACCCTTGCCGGCCATCGCGCGCCCGCCTACTTCTTCTTGTGCGCAGGTTTTTTCTTGTGCGCGGCCTTCTTGTGGCTGCTGCTCGCGCGAGCGGTCTTCGCCGCGGCGGCCCGGTGGCGGATCTCACCCTTGTGGTGGCCGGTGGATTCGTTCGCCGCCTCGCCGCGCCCCATCGCGAGCGACGCCTGCAGCGCCTCCATCAGATCCACCGTCTTGGTCGCGTGCGGCGCTTCCGAGATCGGCGTCACCTTCTCGCCGGCGGCCTTCTGCTCGATCAGCGCCATCACCTTGTCGCGGTACTCGTCGCGGTACTTGTCTGGATCCCACTTCTTCGCGGTGAGGGTGTTGATGAGCTGCTCGGCCATCTTGAGCTCGCGCTCTTTCGGCTTCGCGTGCTCGTCCGGGAGATCCAGCTCGCCGATGTCGTTCACCTCGTCCGCGTAGTTGAGCGTCGTGAGCGAGAGGCCGTCTTCGTAGGGCCTCAGCACGCAGAGGTATTGCTTGGTGCGCATCACCATCCGGGCGACGGCGACCTTGTTCTGCTCGCGCATCGATTCGGTGAGCAGCGCGTACGCCTTCTCCGCGCTCTTGTCGGGCGCCACGAAGTACGGGTGATCGAAGTAGATGGGATCGATCTCGTCCGCGCTGACGAAGTCTTCGATGTCGATGGACTTGCTCGCCTTCGGATCGAACTTCTCCAGCTCCTCGGGGAGGATCTCGACGTACTGCTCGGGGGCGATTTCGAAGCCCTTCTCGATCTCCTCGTACGGGATCTCTTTCCCGTCGATCGAGCAGACGCGCTTCATCCGGATGCGACCGCCATCCTTCTTGTGAAGCATGTGGAAGCGGACTTCCTTCTGGCTCACCGCCGAGAAGAGCCGCACCGGGACATTCACCAGGCCGAACGTGATCGACCCGGTCCAGATCGGACGTGGCATGGAAAGAAGGTCAGGGCCCCGACGCTGTTTCGCAACGAACGGCTGCACGACGGCACAGCAGGCAGCCTTCGCGCGGGCGACTAAATGTTCGCGTCAACGTGTCGTCGGCCAATGAAGAGCAGTCGACATCAGGAGAGATCATGAACCGCAAAATCATGCTGGCCGCGCTGACGGTCGTCCTCGGCCCCCTGGCCTTCTCGTGCGCGAGCACCCAGGTCCGCAAAGTGGAGCGCGGCGCGGCGGAGGTGCTCGTCTCGGATGAGCAGGAGAAGCAGCTCGGGCTTCAAGTGCAGGGCGAGCTCGACAAGCAGGGCGTGAAGTACCTGCAGGATCAGCAGGTGGTCAGCTACGTGCAGAACATGGCGACCCCGATCCTGCAGGCCGCCAATCAACAGCGGAAGGGCGTGAACTGGACCGTGCGGGTCATCGACGATCCGAAGACCGTGAACGCGTTCGCGACGCCGGGCGGGTTTCTTTACGTGTACTCGGGGCTCTTGATGACCGCGGAGAACGAGTCGGAGCTTGCGGGCGTCATGGCGCACGAGGCGGGGCATGTCGTCGCGCGGCACTCGGCGCAGCAGATGGTGAAGGCGTTCGGGTTGGAGGCGGTCGCGTCGCTCGCGCTCGGGCAGAACCCGGGCCTCGCGAAGCAGCTCGCCGCGTCCATCGTGGGCAACGGCGCGATGCTCGCGAACAGCCGGCAGGATGAGACCGAGGCGGATGAGCTCGGCGCGACGTTCTCTTCAGCGGCTGGGTACGATCCGCACGGGCTGGTGACGTTCTTCGGGAAGCTGCTGCAGCAGCAGGGCAAGACGCCGAAGGTGCTGTCGTGGTTGTCGGATCACCCCGCGACACAGGATCGCATCGAGCACGTGAACCAGTTCATCGCTGCGCACAACCTGCACGGGACGAAGGTGCAGACGCCGGAGTTCGAGGCGGCGAAGGCTCGGTTGCATTAGCTCACGCGTCGAAACCTGGGCACCAGGAGCGCAAGGCCGGCCATGACCGCCGTCTTCCACGACAGCGGCAGGTTCGCGTGCTTCGGCCGTTCGTGCGGCGGGTGCTGATTCGGCGCTCCGTCCGCGGCCTTCGCGCTCTTCGCGGCGCCCACTGGAGCGAACGACGGCCGCTGCGATTTGGGTGGCGCCTTCTCTCCGAAGTCGCGGGCACCGGCTTCCTTGCCCGCCGGCGCGGCCTTGTGCTCGAGCACCGCATTAATCTCCCCGCCGAGCAGGAAGATCATGCCGGTGTAATAGAGCCACAGCATCAGCACGACGACGCCGCCGATCGATCCGTACGTGACGTTGTACTTGCCGAAGTGTTCCACGTACTGCGTGAAGCCGTAGGTCGCGATGAGCCACATCACCGTCGCGAGTACGGACCCCGGAGTGATGTACTTGAACCGCTGCTTCACATCCGGCAGCGCGTAATAGATGAGGGCGACGGCGAACATGATGATCATCGCCGTCACCGGCCAGCGCAGGATGTTCGCGGCGAACGCGTAGGCCTTTCCGACGTGCAGCTTGTCCGCGAGCACGAAGCCCAGCTTGCCGCCCACGGCGATCACCGCGACGCCGAGCACCATCAAGAGCGCGCCCGCCACCGTCATGCCCAGGGCCACCGCGTTCGTCTTGAACGAGTTGCGCGACTCGGTCACGTCGTAGGCGAGGTTCAGCCCTTTTCGAAACGCATCCACACCGCGCGACGCCGTCCACAGCGCGGAGACGAGACCAATCGTGAGCAGGTGCGGCTGCTTGTTGTTCACGAGGCTCGTGAGGTGCTCCTGCACGAGTGAGAACGCCGACGACGGCATCACCTGCGATAGCCGCGCGAGCATCGCGTTCACGTCGCTGTGGATCGGAAGGAACGCGGCGAGCGTGACCAGCGCGAACAGGAACGGGAACAGCGCGAGCAGGAAGTAGTACGACAGCTGCGCTGAGGTGTCGGAGGTCGCGTGGTCCTTGTAGTGCTTGGACAGACTCTTCCCGAACTCCTTCACGCTCATCCCGTCGAGCCACCAGGTCCACATCTTCGAATGCTTCGGATTCTTGTCCGGCTTCTTGGTCGTCGGCGCCTTCCTCATGCTGGGCAAGGTACGGAGGCTGCTGAGCTTCGTGGAGGTTGAAGCGAGCGAGCAGTCAGGCGGTGCGCTGTTCGGGGGCGCTGAGCAGAGGTAGCGTAGCCGTCCGAATGGATCGGATTGTCTGTGCGCTGGTGGTCATGTCGTCCCTCTCCGCGTTCGCCGGAACCGCGAGCGAACGGTTGGAGGCGTGCAACGAGACGTACTCGGACTGCCGCGAGGACTGCACGATCGACTTCGGGTCGAAGATGGATCTGCGGGAGAAGCTCAACCGCTGCCTGAACAAGTGCACCGACACGCGCGACGGCTGCCGCAGCCACATCAACGAGCTCGAACAGGCCAACATCGACATCGACACCTTCGAGAGCAAGAAGAAGGCGTCGCCGCCGCCGCCCGTCGAGCGGGTCGACAAAGTGGAGAAGGTCGAGAAGGTTGAGCCGGTCGAAGAGGCGCCTCCTCCGATGAAGCACGAGGATCCGCCGGTTCAGACGGTGAAGCAGAAGTCGCCGCCGCCCGAGGAGAAGCACGTCGAGCAGCGCGTCGAGCAGAAGCCGGCCGAGGAAGAGCGGCTCGAGGATCCTCCGCCGCAGGAGAAGCCGGTGGTGGAGGCGAAGAAGGAAGAGCCTAAGAAGCAGACGCCGCCCCCGGAGCAGAAGCCCGCGCCCGACGCTCAGAAGAAAAAGAAGGCGAAGGACCTCTCCGAGTGGGACGACGGCGACATCGAGCACTGACTCACTTGCGCTGCGTGAGCCGAACGCCCACGAGCACCAGCGCGCCCCCGACGAACACTTCCCACACGAGCTCATGACCGAGCACGAGCCACGCGGCGAGCGCCGTGGCCACCGGCTGCAGGTTCGAGAACACCGCCACGCGGGACGCCTGCATCCGTGAGAGCGCGTAGTACCAGAGCAGGTACGAGATGACGGATGTCACCACGCCGAGAAACGCGATGCAGGAGATCGCGACGACCGATGCGTGAAACACCGCGGCTGACTTGAACACCAGCGGCGCGAATGGAAACGAGAGCAGCGCGCCGGCGATCATCGTCCACGCCGTCGCTCGCATGGGGCCGAGCCTCTCCGCGAGCGCCTTCCCATCCGCCGTGTAGAAGACCCACGCGACGACCGCGACGA
>JBJMQN010000740.1:0-3450 GCA_045802665.1 Myxococcaceae bacterium
CCAGGCAGCCAGGCAGGCCGGAGCGCGCTGAGTTGAGGACCGAAGCGGCCGTTCACACCTTCACACCCGTGCAACCTCCGCCGAAGCCGTCGCGTCCGTCAGATCGCGTGCAGCTCGAGATCCCGATGCGGACGGTGTTCAAGGTCGCGGGCGCAATAGCGATCCTGTTCGCCGTCTGGGAGCTGAAGAGTCTTCTCGGACTCGTCGCGTTCGCGCTGCTCGGCGCGGTGACGCTGATGCCGCTGATGCGCTGGCTCGAGAAGAAGCGCGTGAAGCACGGGCTCGCGGTGGGGCTCCTCGCGCTGGGGATCGTCGGCGTGGGTTTTGGGCTCTGGGAGCTGATCGTGCCGCCGCTCGTGACGGAGGTCGGCTCCGCGAAGGAGAAGCTCTCTCAGGCGCAGCAGGAGATTCAGGCGCATCCTTCGCGTTCGCACTTCGTGCAGAAGGTCTTCGCCGAGGCGCAGAAATTTCCGCAGTCGAATGAGGCGAAGAGCCTCATGAAGCGCGGGTTCAGCGCCGGCATCGCGGCGTTCGAGGGCGCGACGGCGTTGATCGTCGTGCTCGTGCTGATGATGTACCTGCTGCTCGATGGGAAACGGCTCTTCGCGTGGCTCTTGAGCTACGTGCCCGCGAAACATCGCAAGCGCGTCGGCGTCACAGCGGAAGAGGTCGGGAAAGTGGTTCGCGCTTACGTGCGCGGGCAGCTCATCACCAGCGTCGCGGCGGGCATTTTCGTCTGGGGCTCGCTCTCTCTGATGCACGTGCCCGCGGCGATACCGATGGGGCTTTTCGCGGCGCTGATGGATGTGCTTCCGGTGCTCGGCATCATCGCGACGGCGGTCCCGGCGGCACTGCTCGCGCTCACGGTTTCACCGACGGCGGCGTTGGTCGTCGTCGCGCTGGTGCTCGGGTACCACGCGATCGAGAACTACGTGCTGATCCCGGTCGTGTATGGGAAGCAGCTGCGGCTCTCGACGCTGTCCGTGCTGCTCGCGTTCATGGTCGGCGGAGTGCTCGCGGGGGTGACGGGGGCGGTGCTGATGCTTCCGCTGGTCGCCGCGTATCCCATCATCGAGCGGCGGTGGCTCGGCAACTACCTCTCGGATGAGACGGTGGATGAGCACGCCCGGATGGATTCGAAGAGCGATGAGCTGGCGAAGCAGGCCGTCGAGGACGTGGCGGAGGATGCCCGGCCGAATGGGATGCACTGATCGCGCTCAGCGATACCCGCGCGCCTGCAATTCGAACAGGTGCGCGTAGCGGCCGCCCTTCTTCATCAGCTCATCGTGGCTGCCGAGCTCGTCCAGCTTTCCCTCGTGGAGCACGGCGATCCGATCCGCGATTCTCACCGTGGAGAAGCGGTGGCTGATGATGATCCCGGCCCGATCCTGCGCCAGCGTCTGGAATCTCTGGAACAGCTCGTACTCCGACTCCGCGTCGATGCTCGCGGTGGGCTCGTCCAGGATCAGAACCTCGGCGTCGTCGCGCATGAACGCTCTCGCGACGGCGAGCTTCTGCCACTGACCGGCGGAGAGCTCCTGCCCCTTTTCGAACCAACCTCCGAGCATGGTCTCGTACTTCTGCGGGAGCTGATCGATCACCATCGCTGCGCCGCCCTGCTCCGCGGCTTTCACGACGCGCTCGCGATCCGAAACGAACGCGACGTTGCCGAGCCCGATGTTCTCTGACGCGCTGAACTGGTAGCGCACGAAATCCTGAAACACGGCTCCGAAGCGCGAGCGCAGATCGGCGATGTCCATGTCGCGCAGGTCCACGCCGCCGTAGATGATCGCTCCCTCGGTCGGATCGTACAGACGCAAGAGCAGCTTCACGATCGTGCTCTTCCCCGCTCCGTTCTCTCCCACCAGCGCGAGCTTCTCTCCGGGCTTCAAGACGAGGTTCACATCCCGCAGCGCCCACGCGCTCTTTCCCGGATAACGGAAGCTCACGTTGCGGAGCTCGATCGCGTTCTTACGTCCGTGCGCCACCGGCTTCGCTGGCACGAGCCTCGGCAGCTCGCCGCCGGTGGGGATCTCGAAGTAGGTGAACAGGTTCGACATGAACAGCGCGTCCTCGTACATGGACCCGATCCCCGAGAGGATCGTCTGGAACGCGCCCTGCCCCTGCCGGAACACCGCGAGGTACAGCGTCATGTCGCCGAGCGAGATCTGCGCATGCGCTGCTCTGGAGGCGACCCACGCGTAGCAGCCGTAGAACGCGCCCAGGGAAAGCAGCCCGAGCCCCAATCCCCACGCGAGCCGCCGGTACGCGAGCCGCTTGTCCTCCGAATAGAACTTCTCGAACAGCTGCCGGTAGCGCCCGAGGATGAGGTCGCCCAGGCCGAACAGCTTCACCTCTTTCACGTTCGAGTCGCGGGTGAGGATCCACTCGAGGTAGTTGAGCTTTCGTCCCTCCGGCGCACGCCACGTGTAGAGCCGGAACGATTCGCCCGCGAGCCGTGCCTCAGCGATGAACGCGGGGATCGACGCCAGGAACAGCACGGCCACGCTCCACGGCGAGAGCCTCACCAGCAGCGCGCCGTAGGCGACGAGCGTGATGCCGTTCTGGACGATCGTGAACGCGCCGGTGACCAGCGACAGCGGCCGCTGAGACGCCTCGCGCCGCGCGTTCTGCATCTTGTCGTAGACCTCCGAGTCCTCGAAGTGCCGGAGCTCCAGCTGCAGCGCCTTGTGCAGGATTCGCGTGTTGAGCGCGTTGCCCAAGTTCGCGCGCAGCAGCTCGCGGATGAGGCCCACCGCCCGGTTCACGCCGGTGCTGAGCACCATGAGCCCGAGCTCGATCAGCACGTACTGGAACACTCGGCGCTGATCTTCCGCGGAGCCTGTCTTCGCTGACGCCACGACCGCGTCGACGATGAGCTTGCCCACCCAGGCAATCGCGGCAGGCACCACGGCGGCGACGGCCGTGAGCGCGGCGAGCAGCAACGTCCCGCCCCTGTCGGCCTCCCACACCAGCCGGAACGTCCCGGGCGCCTGCTTGAAAATCGCGCCCGCGTTCTTCGCGCGTTCCCGGATGAAAGGGAGCACCCCGCGCGGGGTCTCGGCCTTCGGAGAGGCCATCGGTGGAACCATGCTGCTCACTTAACGACGTGCGCGAGCTTTCTCCACCTGCCTGAACGGGTGGCCCGGCACTGAGAGTGAAGCCGGTGCCCCCGGGTCGGGGCCCGTCGTTCGGGAAACGAACAGTGGCCGCCGCGCCGCGCCAATTCAGCGCGCTGTCCGCCACCGGTATTTCTCGTGCCCTGCCGTTCTAGTCCCTGGAGGGAGCCCCCTTTGGCCGCGTCGCCACAGAAACCCCACCCCGTCGCACTGCTCGCCTTTGCCATCGCCGGCGCGCTGCTCACTTCCGCGTTCCAGCTGCTCCTTCATCGCTGGCTCTCGGTCGAACGGGCTGCGCTGCCTCTGCAACTCCGCTATGCCGCGCTCGATC
>JBJMQN010000741.1:0-3541 GCA_045802665.1 Myxococcaceae bacterium
AAGGTCTGGTCCTACAACCCGGAGATCGCCAACCCGCACTGGATCTATCCCGGCAACCTCGTGCGCTTCTTCCCGGCGGGCGAAGAGGGGCCGTCGCGCGTCGAGGTGGGCAACGCGCCGCAGGAGATGCAGGAGGACGAGAACGTGCAGTCCCCCGAGATGATGGAGGAGGGCGAGGACGGTCAGGTGCACGTGAGCGGGCGCATCGCCTACATGCCGAAGAATGCGTTCCGCGTGCAGAAGCTCGGCTTCGTGACGAAGAACGAGGTCGATGAAGCGGGCAGCATCGTGGACACCTTCGCCAATCAGCTCATGCTGTCCTGGCCGGAGAACGTGTACGTGAAGTTCAAGCGCCCGTCCGACGCTCGCGTGGGCGACAACTACGTCATCTTCCACACCGAACGGGAGATCACTCATCCCATCCTCGGCGGCCACGTGGGCTACCTCACGAAGATCGACGGCACCGCGAAGATCGTCGCCGTGGACAAGAACGTCGCCACCGCGCAGATCGTGAAGTCCTACTCGGACATCGAGGTCGGTTTCCTCGTGGGCCCCTTCGGCGAACAGCTCGGCGAGTACGTCGCACCGAAGCCGAACGACCGGGAGATGAAGGGCTACGTGGTCGCGTCCGAAGAGACGAATCTGCAGCTGCTCGGCGAGCACCACTACGTCATCGTGGACCGCGGCACCGCTGACGGCGTGCAGGCGGGCAACACCTTCACGATCGTGCGCAACGGCCACGGCACCCTGTTCCACCCGAACGAGGAGCAGAACAGCGCGCTGCCCACGGAGGCGGTGGGCACCTGCATGGCGATCAACGTGAAGGACAAAGCCTCCACGTGCCTCATCATCCACAGCATCCGCGAGATCATCGTGGGCGATCGCGTGGAGATGCGCGCGGCGGCCCGCACCGCAGCTCGCTAAAATCGGGTCCGCCAAGCCTCCGGAACCACGGAGGTTTTCGGCGAATTCGGACCGGCTCCTCGGCGGGTCCGACTTGACCACCCCGGATCCGGGCTTTATACGTCCGCCCCCCTCGATGTCGGGCCCCTCCTTTATATAGGGACGGGCAAGTATAGGGACGGGCAAGGCAAGGGGGGATGGAGTCATGTCCGAGCCACAGACCACGCAGTCTCTGTCCAGCGAACGCGCCACCGAACGTGCCAGCGAACGCGCCACCGAACGTGAACGTCGCGCCACGCTCGGGCTCTGGGCGGTGCCGGGGCTCGGGCCCGTACTGGTTGGGCAGCTCCGGAAAGCCTACGGCAGTCTGGCGAATGCCCTCGATGCGGGCGTGGGCGCCTGGGCGTTCAACAAAGAGTTCCGCGTTCCGGTCCCTCTGCGTGGCCGGTTGGGCGCCGTGGACTCGTTCGAAGAGCTCGCGGACGACGTGCTGGATGACGCTGCGCGGTCCGGGATGGGGATCTGCTTCCCGGGCGATCCGGCGTATCCGCAGAACCTGGTCGCGCTTCCAGACAGCCCGCCTCTGCTCTTCTTCTGGGGCGAGCCTCAGCCGCCCCGCCGGCGCGTGGCGATGGTGGGCTGCCGTCATCCGGATGGTGGGTTCGCGCTCACGGCTGAGAGGTTCGCGCAGCAGGTGGCGGAGGGCGGCGTGGGGATCGTCTCCGGCGCGGCGGAGGGCATCGACACGTCCTGCCATTGGGGCGCGGCGCACGTGGGGATGGAGACCTGGGCATTCGTGGGTTCGGCGTTGGATGAGCTGGACTCGCACCAGCGCGCGTTGGTGCCCGCGCTGATCGATCAAGGGGGCATGGCGTTCTCGGAGTTCCCGCCGGGCGTCCGGGCAAACAAGCAGACGTTCCCCCGGCGAAACCGTCTCATCTCTGGCGCATCAGACGCCGTGCTGGTCCTCCGAGCAGGTGCCCAATCCGGTGCAATGCACACGGCGGCCGCAGCGGTTTCTCAGGGTCGCCCGCTCCTCGCGATGCCGGGTGAGGTGAGCAACGAGGCGGCGGTGGGGTGCAACGAGCTCATCGCGCAGGGGTTCGCCACGGCGTGCCTGTCGCCGGAGGATGTGTGGAGGGCGGTGGGGCTGGATCCGGAGAAGGTGAGGCCGCGGCCTAAGCAGGAGGCGGTGCTGCCGGAAGCGCTGAGCGCGGACGCTCGCATGGCGTACGGCGCGCTCGGGCGGCGTCCGCGCGTTTATGAAGAATTGGAGGACGAACTTCCGCTCGGCACGGCGGAGCTGACCTCCGCATTGGTTGAGCTGGAGCTCGCCGGGCTCGTGTTGGAACGGCCCGGGAAGCGTTACGAGAAGATCTAGGCAGTACCTGAGGGAGCAAGAAGGAACACCATGGCCAGGGCAACGAAGAAGACCACCGCCGAGACGACGCCGAAGAAGAAGGCGAAGGCCACCGCTGCGGGCAAGACCGCGGCGAGCAAGGGCAACGGCAAGGCCGTGAAGGCGAAGGCTGCGCCCGAAGAGACAGCGCCTGAACAGACCACGGGGAAAGCCCCGCGCAAGGTGAAGGGCAAGAAGGCGACGGCTGCCGCGCTCAAGGGCCGCAAGAAGGTGCTGGCCGTGGTCGAGGCGGCCGCGGACGACGGAGACGGCGAAGAGGAGAAGCCGGTCAAGAAGCGCAGCAGACCGCTCAGCCTCGTCGTGGTCGAGTCCCCCGCGAAGGCGAAGACCATCAAGAAGTATCTGGGCCCGGGCTACCAGGTGAAGGCGTCCGTGGGGCACATCAAGGATCTGCCCAAGAGCAAGATCGGCGTGGACGTGGAGAAGGGCTTCAAGCCCGTCTACGAGGTGGTCAAGGGCAAGGAGAAGGTCCTCGCGGACATCAAGAAGATCGCGAAGGTGGCGGACACCGTGTACCTGGCCACCGACCCCGATCGTGAGGGCGAGGCGATCGCCTGGCACATCGCGGAGGAGATTGAGCATCCGAACGCCAAGCGCGTGATGTTCAACGAGATCACCAAGAAGGCGATCCAGACGGCGATTCAGCACCCGCAGGCGCTGGACCACCACAAGTACGACTCGCAGCAGACGCGCCGAATCCTGGACCGGCTGGTGGGCTATCAGATCAGCCCGATCCTCTGGCAGAAGGTCCGCCGCGGGCTGTCCGCCGGTCGCGTGCAGTCCGTCGCGGTGCGGCAGATCGTGGAGCGCGAGGCGGAGATCAAAGCCTTCGTCCCGGAAGAGTACTGGACGATGGACGCGGTGCTCGCCGCTGCGGGCTCGCCTCCGAACGTTCGGGCGAAGCTCTCCAAGCTGGACGGCAAGAAGGCGGAGATCCCGAACAAGGCGACGGCTCAGTCGCTGTTGAACGAGCTCAAGACGCAGAGCTTCGTCATCTCGAAGATCGATCGCCGTGAGCGCCGCCGCAACGCGCCCGCGCCGTTCATCACCTCCAAGCTGCAGCAGGAGGCGGCGAACCGGCTGCACTTCACCGCGAAGAAGACGATGACGCTGGCGCAGCGGCTGTACGAAGGCGTGCCGCTCGGCGAAGAGGGCCAGGTCGCGCTCATCACGTACATGCGCACCGACTCCACCCGTCTGTCCGACGACGCGGTGGCT
>JBJMQN010000742.1:0-11877 GCA_045802665.1 Myxococcaceae bacterium
GACGCAGGTGTGCTGGCCGTCGCGCGGACCGGAATGGGCTTCGCGCGCATCCCGGACGGAATCGTCATCGCTGGCGGCTGTGACGGCGTGGATGGCGGAAGCTGCGCCCAGCTCTCCCCGGGTGTGGTGCGTTTCCTCGGAGGGGCGGACGGAGGGATCAGCGCGAAGGTGCTCCCCTCGTTGCCAACCCCCGAGGAGGCGCTCTCGCTGACCGAAGCTGATGGTCGCCTGGTCGCCACCGGCGGTACATCTCTTCAGGGCGCCACGAACGCCGTCCTCTCCGCGCAGTTCGAATCCGACGGCGGGACCTCGCCGTGGACTGCGCTCACCGCGCTGCCGGCGCCGCGCTCGCACCACGCCTCCTTCGTGCTTCGCGGGCGGCTGTTCGTCGCTGGGGGCCGCGACGCGGCGGGGCAGGATCGTTCGGACGTGCTCTTCGCGGACATCCGGCCCGACGGAACGCTGGGGCCTTGGCAGTCAGGCCCGTCTCTTCCCTCCGCGCGCAGCGAGCTCTCCGCGGCGACGTACGGCACGCAGGTGTTTCTCGTGGGCGGCGCTCAGGCCGGCGCTCCATCGAGCTCCGTGCTCGTCGCCTCCTGGACCCCGAATGGACTGTCTCCGTGGACCGCAGGGCCGGCCTTGCCGCAACCGATGGCGGCCACCGCGGCGGTGTCTTCAGCGGGGTACCTCTATGCGCTCGGCGGTTACTCGACCGGAGGCGCGAAGATGGCGTCAGCGTTCGCGGCGCCGGTGCTCGATCGCGGCGGGCTCGGAGATTGGCGAAGCCTGCCCTCGCTGCCGGACAGGGTGAGCGGGGCGGCTGCGTTCGCGGGCTCTGAATGGCTGTTCGTGGCGGGGGGAACGCTGAACGACGGTGGGGTCAGCTCCGCGCTCGCGTTCGCGCCCATCGACGGCACGCTCACGGCTCAGGGCGAGCTCGGGAACTTCCGCACTTCGTTTCCGCTGAATGTGGTGCGCGTCTATTCGTGCTCGGTCTCCACCGCGGATCATCTGTACGTGATCGGCGGCTGTTCGCGCCCGTCGATAGATGGCACCTGTCCCGACGCGGGCGACTACCGGGACGACGTGGAGATCGCCGCGCTGGATCCCGACGGAGGGCTCGCGGGGCCGTGGACCATCTCGCCGCAGCGGCTCCCTCACGGGGTCCACCGCTTCGGCTGTGCGTTGGTGGATGGCAATCTGATGGTCTTCGGCGGGAGCACCAACGTGACGTACGCCGACGTGCTCCGCGCGCCCATCGCCGCGGACGGATCGCTGGGACCGTGGGACGCGGGAGGGGCGCCGCTTCCAAACTCAATTGGCGAGTGCGAGATGCGCGTGCGCGGCAGACAGATCTTCGTCGCCGGCGGTCTGGCCCCTGGTGCGCCCGACGGCGGGGCTGCGCAGACGAACGCGTTGCGTGCGGCCCCCATCTTCCCCGACGGAACCGTGGGCTCGTTCGCGGCGGTGTCCACCTTCGGGCTCGCGCGGTTCGATCCGCTGCTGCAGCTGGTGGACGACAACGCCTACATCTTCGGCGGTTGGGGAGGCACGTCGCTGGGGACGCTCGGTGACGTGCAGCGGACCTCGTTCGCCCCCGATGCGTCGGTTCCTCCGTTTGTCGACGCGGGGGTGCTGATCAATGCGCGCGTCGCCGGCGGTTCGGAGAACTCGGCGGGCTTCATCTACCTCGTGGGCGGCGCCAACGCGATGACGACCGTGCCGGTGGAGGTGGTCCGGCCTCTAGATGGCGGGGTGCTTGGGCCATGGGCCATCTCCCAGTCGCAGATCAGCGCTCCGAGAATGCGGCTCACCGTCGAGCGCGTGGGCGACACGATCTACGCGATGGGCGGACAGGACTTTGTCGCCTCATACAACACGGTCGACCTCGCGACCTTCCAGCACCCGACCCGGGTGGGAACGCTCTCCGGAGCTTTCGACTTCGCGCAGGACGGCACGCTGCACTCGGTCACGGTGGACGGAGATGCGGGGCGCGACGTGTTGCAGCTCGCGCTCCAGACCGCTTCGGAGGACGGCGGCTACGGAAGCTGGAGCTCGTTCTCCGCGAGCTTCGGCGTGCCGGTGGTGCTCGAGTTGCCCGCCACCCGGTTCGTCCGGCTGGAGCTGGTCCTGGATGGAAACGGAACGACGCAGACCGACGCGTTCGACTCCGCGCCGGCCTTCGTGAACACCGTCTCCGCGGACTTCACGCCCAACCCGCCGATTCAAGCGGGCGATGCGGGAGTGGACGGCGGACTTGATGCCGGGCCAAGTGCCGGCGCAGATGCCGGCGCGGACGCGGGCAACGGCGAGTCACGGCCTCCGATGAACCTCGACGTGAGCTGCGGCTGTGGCAGCGGCGCCGGGATGATTCCGTTCCTCTCTTTGATGCTCGCCTGCGCTCTGCTAAGTCGGCGCCCTCATGCGGCCCGCCGTCGTCGTCACCGGGATCAGCGGCAATCTGGGCAGGACGCTCGCGAAGCAGCTCCATAAGACCGAGCGCATCATCGGCATCGACCGCCGTCCCTTCCACGGCAGGCCCAAAGACATCGAGATGTACGAGCTGGATCTCCGCAAGAAGAAGGCGGAGGACGTGTTCCGGAAGGGCAACGTCAAGGCCGTCATCCACATGGGCATCCTGCATGACCCGCGGATGTCCGCCGAGGAGCACCACAGCTTCAACGTCGTCGGGACCACGCGCGTGCTGGAGTACTGCGCGCGCTACGGCGTGAAGAAGGTCGTGATGCTGAGCTCCGCGAACGTCTACGGGCCGTCGCCGGACAACTCGAACTTCATCACCGAGGACGCGCCGCTGATGGCCGCCTCGCGCTTTCCGGGCGTGCGCGATCTGGTCGAAGTGGACATGCTCGCCCACGGCTTTTTCTGGCGGCACCCGGACATCCAGACCGTGATCCTGCGGCCGGTCCACATCATCGGGCCGAACATCAAGAACGCGCCGTCGAACTTCCTCCGCATCCCGCGGCCGATGACGATGATGGGGTTCGATCCGCTGGTGCAGCTCATCCACGTCGAGGACGCCGCCCGAGCGATGGTCGCGGCGCTGCGGCCCGAGGCGCGCGGCGTCTACAACGTGAAGGGGCCGGGCGAAGTACCGCTCTCCTCGGTGTTCCGCGAGCTCGGCCGCCATCCGATCCCCGTGCCGCATCCGCTGGGCCGGCCGCTGCTCTCGTTCATGTTCAAGTACCGGCTCGCGCACTACCCGCCGGAGGAGCTCGATCACATCCAGTTCCTCTGCATGGTGGATGGGTCCCGGTGGGACAAAGAGCTCGATTGGAAGCCGCAGTACTCCATGCGCGAGACCATCCGCAGCGTGCTCGGCGAATAGATCCCTACGCACGAAAAAGGTGTAGGTCCGCTCCAGCACTGACATCGCTGTCGTGGATCCGCGGCACTCATCCAGCGGACTCGCGTTGAACCTCACCTAACTCCGCGCCAGATCAACAGATTTGGACCGTGATGTAGGTGGCACCCGCATTGCTCAATGTCCCTGCAGGCAGCGACGGCAGCAGGTCGCCGCCAAAACTGGGTAGGGGATCTCATTGGGAGATCCCCGGCGCCCACCGTCTCGGCCGGCCCCGAGACGGTGGGCGATTTTTTTTGCCGATTTTCTGGGGAGTTACTTCGCGGGCTCAGGCGTGGCGGCGGGCGCCGGCGGCGTGTACTCGCTGCCGAGGACATCCGCGAACGGCCCCCGGTCCATCCTCCCGAGCAGCCATGCGCCATTGTGCAGATAGAAGTAGCTGCGGACGGTCTCGGTCTTCTCGCTGAGCGAGGGCAGCCGCATCCAGGCGATCCGTGAGACGACCTTTCCGCTCTTGCCGTCCTCTGCGAGCTCCTCCTCCTCGAGGTCGTAGTCGCTGATGGTGAGGTCGCGCTCGTCGTTCATCTGCTCGCGCGCCTCGATGAACTTCTCGCGACGGTCCGGGACGATGAGCTCGGCGGCGCTGCGGAAGTCCTTCCAGCGGATGCGCTGGTGGAAGGTGTCCGCGGCTTTTTTCAGCGCGTCAGCGGAGTTCGCACGCTGGGCGTGCGCGCACGCGGTGAGGAAGCACAGAAACGCGAACGGCAAAAGCCTGCCCGGCTGCATGGTGGGGGCACCGTAACAGCGGCTCTTCCCAAGACAAGAAACCCCGCCTCTTTGTATGGTCTGCCGGCTTTCTTTGGCGCCCCCCACGGAAGCGGGGTTGGGGCCATTCACTTCTAGAGGTCCGGCCGGCACATGGCGAAGTCGTTGGTGGAGAAGTACGAGCAGATTCTCGCTCAGGATCCCGCATCCACCGTCTTCGTCGAATTGGCCAAGGCGCTGATCGAGGCCGGCGAGCACCAGCGCGCGATAGCGATCTGTCAGGGCGGGCTGACCCACCACCAGAAGTCGGTGGTCGGGCGCGTGCTCTGGGGCAAGGCGCTCATCAATCTCGGGCGGCCGGCGGAGGCGATGGAGCAGTTCGACAAGGCCATCGCGATCGATAAAGAGAACCCGCACGCGTACAACCTGATCGGCGAGGTGCTGCTCCACAAAGGGCTGTACCGCTCGGCGCTGCCGCTGCTGCGGAAGGCTGTCGCGCTGCAGCCGAACGACGGGCGCGTGCGGCAGTGGCTGGAGCAGACGCAGCGCGCGCTGGCCGGCGGTCCCGCGCCGATTCTCTCGGACGTGACCGGCGTGGATCATCCGTCGGTGGATCAGCCGGTGGCGACCGATCCGTTCGCGCAGGCGCCGTCCTCCGCGAAGACGTCCGACGATCACGAGAAGACAGAGCTCGTGAAGGCGTACACGCCGGGCACCGAGGCGAACGGCGCACAGGCGGCAGCAGGTGGTCAGGCTCCAGTGGCGGGTCCGGGCGCGCGCGCGGCGGCCGGAGTGCCCATGGCCGGTCCCGGCGCTCGAGCGGCTGCGGGCGAAGCGCCGATTGCAGGCCCCGGTGCGCGAGCTGCCGCCGGAGAAGCGGCCATCGCGGGTCCGGGCGCGCGAGCTTTGGCCGGCGAGGCCGTCGTCGCAGGTCCGGGTGCAGGTCCCGGCGCAGGTCCCGGCGCGCGGCAGTCAGGTCCACGCGCCGCTGTGAACGGCGCAGCCGCCAAACCCAACGGGACGAACGGAGCGGGGCGCGCGGGCGGCGCTCCGCCGATCACCCTCGAGCTGCCCGCGCCCGAGCACCCCGGACCGCGCGCGCCGCCACCCGTCGCGGATGAAGCGCTGGGCGGCGAGCCGGACTCGCCGACGACGGTGGAGGTCAAGTCCCCGGCGGACCAGCTCACCGATCCGAACATCCACGCGAAGCCGGGCTCGAAGGCGAGCCGCCCGGACCCCGCGAGCGGCAAGACCGAGCTCATCCCGCCCGAAGCCGTGGCGAAGGCGAACGCGAGCGCGGAGGCAGATCCATTCGCGAGCGTCTCCAAGCGCACCGACTCGTCCGAGACCATCCGCGGCCTCACCTCGACGTTCGACGCGCTCGAGCAGGGCAGCACGAACCTGCCCTTCAACCCGGAGCCCGCGAGGGGCAAACGCCCGGCGGATCCTTCGAGCGAGCCCAGCGTCGTCCCATCCGAAGAGCTGATGCTCGACGCGAAGCCGTCGCGAGGCGGCTCCGGATCGCGGCCCGCTGCTCAACCCTCAGCTGTTGGCGGCGGGCTCCTCGACGACATCCCGCCGCCGTCGGAAGAGAACCCGGTTCCGCCTCCCGAGCCCGAGGCCGAGCCTCAGCCGCGTGCGCGCGCCGCTGCCAACACCGCTCAACCGAAGCGTGGCGGCGGTGGTGGTGGCGCAGGGGGGCTGCTCGACGACATCCCGGATGTGCCCGAGCCGACGTCCTCGGTGGACATGCCGAAGGTGGAGCTGTCGAACCAGGCCACCGAAGCCATTGCTCAAGAGTACGAGCGTGAGCTCCGCGAGAAGCTGCGGCAGAGCGCGGCGAAGAAGACGTTCCTGCAGCAGCACGGCGTGAAGCTCGCGTTCGGCGTGGCCCTGCTGGTCGCGGTGGGCGTGGGGCTCGGCGTGTTCCTGCACACGCGCGCGGCGAATCAGGGGCGCGATCTGTAGGGCGCGCTCGCGGATGCCAAGCGCGGGATTCTTTTCGACACCCCGGCCTCGTACAAGCAGGCGTTCTCCGCGCTGGAGCTCGCGACGCGGATGTCCTCGAGCAACACCGAGGCGTGGGCGCTGACCGCGTATTCGCATTCGATCTATTTCGCCGAGCACGGCGGCAAGGAAGAGGATCGGCAGAAGGCGCGCGAGGCGCTCAAGCACGAGGGCGTGAGCGAAGAGTTCCCGCATCTGGTGCTCGCGTCCGAGTACCTGCTCTCCGAGGGAAAAGAGCACGAGAGCGCGAAGGCGAAGATCATCGCGGCGGACGAGGAGCACGCGGAGGTCTCGGAGCTCGCGGGCCGGGCGCTGCTCGAGCAGGGCAAGAGCGAGGCGGCGCTGGGCAAGCTCAAGGCGGCGCTGGAGAAGGATCCGCGGAGCGTGCGCGCGATGGTGGCGCTGGCGGACTACTTCCTCCAGGCGGAGGACTACGCGCAGGCGCTGGACTGGTTCGACAAGGCGCAGCAGATCTCCGAGCAGCACCCCGAAGCCATCATCGGCACGGCGGAGGCGCGGCTCGCGCTCAAGCAGGATCTCGACAAGTCGCTGCCCGCGGTTCAGGCGATCCCGGACGAGGGCCTGGACGCGGAGCTTCAAGCGCGGAAGGTCCTCGCCGAGGGCCGGCTGCTCTCCGTGGACGGCAAGAACGACGACGCGATCAGCAAGCTTTCCGAGGGCAGCAAGCTCTTCAAGGGCAAGGCGTTCGAGTTCGATCTCGCGCTCGGTGAGGCCGCTCAGGCGGCGGGGCAGATGGAGGCGGCGCAGAAGTCGTTCGAAGCTGCCCTCAAGCTGAAGCCGAAGAGCGAGGCGGCGAAGGCGTCGCTCGGACGGGTGCTGCTCGCCCGCGATCGTCCGCGCGAGGTGCTGCAGCGGATCTCCGCGGACTCTGGCGAACGAAGGGTGTCACTCGTCCGGGGCGTGGCCGCGGCGCAGGCCGGCGATTGGAAGCTGGCGCGCGCGGAGCTCGGCAAGACGGCGGTGAACGGCAAGGTCCCGGCGGAGGCCGTCATCTACCTCGCGCTCGCGGACGCGGCGGACGGCGAGCTGGACAAGGCGCAGCAGGTGCTCGAGCGCGCGCTGGCGGCCACGAGGAAGAACAAGAGCGACGTGCAGGTGGCCCTGGGCCGCGTGTACCTCCAGCAGAACAAGCTCAAGGAGGCGCGCGAGCAGTTCGAAGCGGCCGCCGCGGATCCGCAGGATGAAGAGGGCTCGTGCGCGCTGGGCCAGCTGCTGCTTCGGATTGGAATGCCGGACCGCGCGCTGGAGCCGTTGCAGAAGGCGGTGTCGAAGAACCCGTCGCACAGCGAGGCACGGCATGCGCTGGTGCGAGCGCAGCTGGATCTCGGCAACCGCGAGGACGCGCTGAAGGTCGCGGAGGCGGGGCAGCTCGACAATCCGGCCTCGCCGCTGCTCCAGAAGGACTACGCGCTGGCGCTGTTCCGGAACGGGAAGATGAAGGAGGCGGACCAGGCCTCGGCGCGCGCGGTGAAGTACGACCAAAACGACTTCGAGGCGAACCGGATCCGGGCGCAGGTGCAGTTCGCGCGCGGGGAAGGGAAGGACGCGTTCAAGTCGCTGGAGCGCGCCAACAAGCAGAACCCGCACGATGCGGAGACGTTCTGCGAGATCGGCTACGCGCTGATGCGCCAGGGCCACCCGGACTACGCGCTGCAGGCGTTCGACGCGGCGAAGCGCGAGGGCCCCGAGGCGCCGTGCGCGTCGGTGGGGCCGGTGTTCGCGAGGCTTCCCTCGACGAGCAAGAGCGCGGTGAAGGATCTCGAGACCATCATCAAGTCCGCGCCGTCCGCGCATGACCGGGCGTTCGCGCTGACGACGCTCTCCCGCGTGCAGCTCAGCCTCGGCTCGGCGAACGCGGCGAAGAAGAGCTCGGATGATGCGCTCGCGCTGGAGCCGTTCTCGGGCGTGGCGCACCAGTCGGCGGCGTTGGTCGCGCAAAAGCAGAGGGACGACGACAAGGCGAAGGAGGAGTACGCGAAGGCCGCGGAGCTGGAGCCCGCGTGGGGTCCCATCCGGCTCGCGTACGCGGACCTGCTCGCGCGTGGCTCACCGGAGGATCAGCAGAAGTCCATCGGCGAGTACGAGGCGTTCCTCCGAGCGGGCGGCAGCGACTTTGACGTGGGCAGGGTGAAGAAGCAGCTTCCTCTGCTCAAGAAGAAGCTGGCGCAGCGGTGAACGACCGGCAGCCGTCCGCGCATCCGCTGCTGAGCATCATCGTCGGCAACGCGTTCGTGATGTCGGTGGTCTACCTCGCGCTCGGCGTCGTGGTGGAGTCCGCGAGGCGGCTGTTTCCGACCTGGCGCTTCGCGCTGCACTTCGCGCGGAAGATGGATGATCTGCCGTACACGGTCTTGCTGAAGCTGGGGCTCGCGGGGCCGCTCACGACCGCGTACGTGCACGAGCAGATCTCCGAGGCCTGGCTGCGCGTCGTGTTCAGCGCGACGACGGTCGCGGTGATCTTCGCGCTCGCGTTCGCGACCGGTGGGGTGCTGGGGCTGATTCGGTATTTCGCGCTTCGAGGGAGGCGGCGGAGCGTGTGAGCGGCGGGTCCGCGCGGGTCAGGCTCTGCGGCGTTTCCTGACCGGCTCGGCCATCGCGGCTGGGACGTGGCCTGCGGCGCGCGCGAGGAGGCAGATCTCGACCACCTTCGCGCCGAAGCGCTCCCAGCGCGCTTCGCCGGTGCCCTTCACCTTCAGGAATTCCTCTTTGGTGATCGGCAGCGCGGAGGCGAGCGCCTCGAGCGCTGCGTTTCCGAAGATGAGGTACGGCGGGATCTCGAGATCCTGCGCGAGCTCGGTCCTCCACCGCCGGAGCTCCAGCATGGCGAGCTCGGAGAAGGGCATCGTGGCGAGCGCTGCGTTCGGGGCGGGGGCGTCCACCATCGCCGCGGGCCGCTGCGTGCGTTTTCCCGCGCAGAGGTCGCAGCCGCCGCAGTTCTCCCACTCCGTCTCTTCGCCGAAGTAGCGCACGACCACGGCCCGTCGGCAGCGCCTCGCGTAGGCGTAGTCCGTCATCCGCTTGAGCAATAGGAGCGCCTGCTGCTCCTGCTCGCGAATCCGCTGCAGGTTGAGCCCTAAGTCCGGGAACGCTGCCTTCGTGGTGGTCCGGATGACGCGCCCGGCGAAGGGCTTCTTCGCGGTGAGGGCGTGCGAGCGCTCCAGAGTCAGAAGCTCGCGCCGGACCTTCTCTTCAGTGAGCCCGGTTTTGCGAGCGAGCACGCGCAGCTCGGTCTTGAAGCTGCGCCCTTCCGGATAGCCGCTCTTGAGCGCGGCGTAGAGCGTCTTCGCGTCCTGCTCCAGCACGTGCGCGCCGTGAGCGGAGCTGGAGAGCTGGATCTCCCAGGCGCCCTCGCCGCGCGAGCCTCGTTCTATTTTCCCCGCCCGCTCCAGGATGCGCAGCGCCGCCGAGATCTCGAACTCGTTGGACGCTGTCTGGACCTTGAGGTGCTGGATGCCGAACTCGTACGTCTCGGCGTGGCGGAGGATCTCCCAGACGTCGCGGACGCAGGTCTCGCTGGGGTGGCTGCTCTGGATCATCCGCTCCTGCGTGTAGACGTCCGCGTGGTTGAAGAGCAGGACCGCTCGGGCGGGGAGGCCGTCGCGTCCGGCGCGGCCGATCTCCTGGTAGTACGCCTCGATGGCGCGCGGGATGCTCGCGTGGACGACGAAGCGGATGTCCGCCTTGTCGATGCCCATCCCGAACGCGTTGGTGGCGACGACGACGGCGTCCTTCTCGGACATGAAGGCGTCCTGCGCACGGCGCCGATCATCGTCCTCCATGCCCGCGTGGTAGAGCAGCGGCTTGAGCCCCTTGCCCTTCAGCGCGCTCTGGATCATCTCCGCGCCCTTGCGCGTGCTGGCGTAGATGATCCCGCTGCCGCCCTCCTTGACGACATTCAGTGACACCTGACGGCGGTCCTCGTCGCCTCGCACCGGCACGACTTCCAGGAACAGGTTCGCCCGGTCGAAGCCAGCGACGAACACCCGCGGCTCCTTCATCAGCAACACGCGGACGATGTCCTGCCGGACCTCCGGCGTGGCGGTGGCGGTCAACGCGACGGTCCTCGGGGGACGCAGGCGTTTGCGGACCTGGCCGAGCTGCGCGTACTCGGGGCGGAAGTCGTGGCCCCACTGCGAGATGCAGTGCGCTTCGTCCACCGCGAAGAGGTCCACGCCGACCTCGGTCAGCATGTCCACGAACGCCTGGCTCCGGAACCGCTCCGGGGCCACGTAGACGAGCTTGAACTTCCGTTCGCGCAGCTCCCGCATCCGCTCCCCTCGCTCCAGGTCGCTGAGCGTGGAGTTGATGAACGTCGCAGCGATGCCACGCGCGTTGAGCTGCTCGACCTGATCCTTCATCAGCGCGATGAGCGGCGAGACGACGACGGTGATGCCCGGGAGCAGGGTGGCCGGGAGCTGGTAGCAGAGGCTCTTTCCCGCGCCGGTGGGCATCACGACGACGGTGTTCTTCTGCTCGAGGATGGAGCTCACGACCTCCGCCTGGCCGGGACGGAACCCGGTCAGCGCGAAGTGCTGGTGGAGACCTCTCCGAGCCTCGTCGAGAAATGGCAGGGGCGCGGCGGCCAACGACATCCGGCGCATTTGTCGCTACTCCGGATCTGCCGTCAATGGGTCGCTCACGCCTCGCACGGGCTCGTCCCCTCGCGTGGAGTCGTCAGCGCTCAGGTCGAGGCCGCGCGGAACGGGAACAGCCAGCCGAGCATGTATTTCTTCCACTTGCCGGCGGAGCTCCGCTGTGAGCGCGCGATCGATCCGGCCGTCCACGACGACATCGCCCTCGTTCACCCCACGCGGCAGGAGCTTTCGCGGGATCTCGCTCTCGCGACCTGAGTCCAGATCCACCACCTTCGCGACCTCGTCCTCGAGCAGCTCCACCTGCACCGCGGACCTCTGCGGCAGGGCAGCTGTGCAGCTCCACATCGTCACCGCGACCATGAAGTACCTCCCGATTTGAGCCATTTGTCCCCCCGAAGCTCGGCGTGGAGCCTTTCGAGATCTCCGCGCTCAGCCATCGACTGAAACGCGCCGTCCGCGACCACGATGTGGTCCAGCACCCGGATGCAGAGCAGCTCCCCACCGCGGACGAGCTGCCGGGTGAGCGCGATGTCCGCGGCCGAGGGCGTGGGATCTCCCGACGGGTGATTGTGGGTGAGGACGATCGCGCTGCACCCCCTGGCCGAGAGCGCCGGCTTGAAGACCTCCTTCGGATCCACCGGACAGGCCGACACGGTCCCGGACGCCACCTGCACGTTGCAGAGGAGCTGATTGCGCGTGTTGAAGCAGAGGACGTGGAACACCTCCTTGCCGAGCGCGGACATCCGGGGCTTCAGATAGGTGAAGATCTCCGAGGGCGTCTTGAGGATGGGCTTCTGGTCCGTGTTCGACATGACGCGCCTGCCGAGCTCCAGGGCCGCCAGCACCTGCGCGGCGCGCTTCTGGGACATGGACGCGCAGAGCTCGTGCGGATCCTTCTGGCAGAGCGTCTTCAGATCTCCCGCCGTGTCGAGCAGGGTGGAGGCGAGGGTCAGGCTGTCCCGGCAATCTCCGAAGAGCACCGTGAGCAGCTCCGGATCCGACAGCGCCATCGCGCCGTGCTGGAGTGCCCGCCTGTGCGCCCCGTCCTCTCTGCCCTTCCTCGCGGCGATGCGAACATCCTTCGCGAGCCAACCGAGTGCGCCTGCCATGGCCGTCATCCCCTCTCGTCGCTGAACGGAGGAGCAGCCAGAGCAACGGGTGTGCCCC
>JBJMQN010000743.1:0-4813 GCA_045802665.1 Myxococcaceae bacterium
CGCGCCCGGCTTTGGCGAGCGGAAGATGATCTCCGCGTTCGAAGACGCGGTCCTCCCGGAGCTGGCGAGCGCACTGGAACGCGATCTCGAATCGCTGCGCCAAGAGCTGCACGCCATCCATCCGGTCTTCAAGAAGGACGCGCCCGAGCGCCCCGAGGAACCCGAAGTCCAGGCTCCGCGGCCCTCGCCGCCCTTCGAGCTCCCCGGCTTCAGCTACTTCGGCGACTTCACGGTGGAGGCTGAGCTCGTCATCGGCGAGCCGGGCTCGACGCTCTCGCACGCGGACCAGCCGCCGGAAGTCGACGTGCGCCACAACGTCAGGCTCGCGGTGCGTCCGGGGCACTGGCTCGGGTTCAAACGCGAGGACGACGGCGCTGCGAATTCGCTCGTCGCGGTTCACGAAGCGGCGAGCGGACGGCTCCTCACGCTGCTCCACTCCGCACGCCTGCTGAGCCGGGTGATCGTGGAGGGCGGACGCATCGCGCTGCTGGATGCTTCTGTCCGAAGCGAGCCCGAATTCGTCGACGAGATGGAGTTTCCGCTCTTCCCCGAAGGGCTCATCAAGGAGCGCGGCGTCGCGTGCACGACCGGGCGAGATGGCGTCTTTCCGGTGTTGGCGGCGCGGACTGCGGAAGGCGTGGAGTTGGTCGCGGTCTCCTTCGAAGCTGACTCAGCGTGAGACGGGCAAGGCGCCGAACTGCAGCAGCACCAGCGTGGCGATGATGACCCAGACGGCGACGATCGCCAGCGCCCCCACCCAGAAGAAATCCACCTTCGGCCACCGAGGCGAAACTTTCGGTACGACCACTCGTCGCGTGATCGGAATCGGCCGGGTCAGTTCAGCTCGCATGGGCTGCTCTCTCCTTGGTGCAGCATTGATGTCCCGCCGGCGGCATTTCCGGAACGCCTGCGCGCGGCACACGGCTCATGCCGGGAAGGAATGGCCAGGCTGAGGTAGTCAGTGGGTCATGGATCGCTTCGCGCTGATGAGCACGTTCGTCCGCATCGTCGAGACCGGCAGCCTCTCCGCCACCGCGCGCGAGCTGCAGACCACGCAGCCCACCGTCAGCAAACAGCTCTCCGCGCTGGAGAAGCTCGCCGGGGCGAGGCTGCTCGAACGGAACACGCGCGCGATCCGTCTCACCGAGGCGGGCCAGCGCTACTACGAGGTCACTCGCAAAGTGCTGCAGGACGTGAGCGCGCTGGAGTCGGACCTCGGCGGGCTGCGCCACGACGTTCGCGGGAGGCTGCGGCTGAGTCTTCCCGTCGGTCTCGGCGAGGCATGGCTCGTGCGGCTGTCGCTTCAGTTCCAGAGAGAGAATCCGGACGTCGTGCTCGATCTGTCGCTCAGCGATCGCGTCGTGGATCTCGTGGAAGACGGGATCGATCTCGCGGTGCGGATTGGCGGCGTGACGGATCCGTCCGTCGTCGCGAGGCACCTCGGGTTCTTCGACTACGTGATGGTCGCAGCGCCCGCTTATCTGAAAACGCACGGCACCCCGAAGACCCCCGACGACCTCGCCCGTCACAACTACCTCCGCTACTACACGCGTGGCACCACCGCGGACGAGACACTGGAGACGCCGAAGGGAACCGTCACCCTGTCCGTCACGACGACCGTGGAGGTGAACAACTCATTGGCGCTGAAGGAAGCGCTGGTCGAGGGAGTGGGGCTTGGGCGGTGCACGCAGTGGCTGGTGAATGACGCCCTGTTGGACGGAAGGCTGGTGCGGATTCTGCCGGGCGTCGCGCCGTCGCCGCTCACCGTGCATGCGGTCTATCTGCAGCGTCAGTCGCCGCTCAGAGTGCGCCGCTTCATCGAATTCCTCGAGGTGAACATGAAGCAGATCCCCGGCTGGCGGCCTAAGCCTTCATCTTCGAGATGACGCCGGTGCGAGCCTTCGACGCTCGGAGGTAGTCCGAAGGCGCGAGGACGATCTGTGTTCCGCGCACGCCCGCTGAGACCGCGACTTTGTCGAAGCGCTGCATGCTCTCGTCGACGAGCACCGGATAGTCCTTCTTGCCGCCGAACACCGTGACGCCGCCTCGGATGTAGCCGGTCAGGGGCTGGACCTCTTTGAGTGGAACGGTGTCCGCCTTGCGATCGCCGGTGAGCCTGGCGAGCGCTTTCAGATCCACCTCCATGTGCCCCGGCACCACCGCGAGGCAGATGCCGTGTCGATCGCCACGCACGACGAGCGTCTTGAAGACCTGCTCGGGAGGCATTCCGACTTTCCGCGCCACGGTTTCAGCGGAGAGATCGTTCTCGTCCACCTCGTAGTCGCGCAGCTCGTAAGCGATCTTCAAGCCGTCGAGGATGCGCGCGGCGTTCGTCTTCACTTCGGCTCCTCGCTCAACGGGCGGAAGAGCGCGCAGGTCTTCACCGGCTGCGGCGGATACTTGTTCGGCAACAGTGGGCAGAGGATGAACGTGGAGGTCTTGCTCGTCACGTAGCGCGGTGGGGCGGCGCAGCGGTGGCAGAGAGAGGTGGGGAAGGGGAGCACGTCGGCCACGGCTCGCACTTCGCCCATCCGGTAACCCGAATGCAAGCTGTCGGACGGGGTTCCAGGGGGCTATCGTCCGGGACGCTCCCGTGAATTGCGCGCGCTGTGGAAAACCCGTCCCCGACGACAACGCCGCGTGCCCGAGCTGCGGGAACTTCCCCCGAACGCAGGTGAGCATGGGCGAGCGTGTCCCGCTCGGCTCCAGCACTGAAGAGCCTTCGTTCCGCCGCGTGAAGATGGGCGAGGTGCTCGAGGGCAAGTGGCGCATCGAGCGCAAGTTGGGCGAAGGCGGGATGGGCACGGTCTGGCTCGCGCTGGATCTGCAGCTCGATCGAAACGTGGCGGTGAAGATTCTGTCGCCGCAGCTCGCGGAGGACGCGGAGCTCGTCACCCGGTTCGAACGCGAAGCCCGGATGACCGCCGCGCTGGAGCACCCGAACATCGTGCCGGTGTACGCGGTGGGCCACCTCGAGACCCGGCCGTTCATCGTGATGAAGAATCTGGAAGGGCAGACGCTGGCGTCGCTCATCCGGGAGAAGGGGAATCTCAAGAAGGACGACGTGCTGCCGCTGCTCAAGCAGCTCGCATCGGGGCTCGACTTCATTCACAAGCGCGGCTTCATCCACCGCGACATCAAGAGCGGAAACATCTTCGTCAGCCCCGACGGCCTCGCGACGATTCTGGACTTCGGGATTCTGCGTTCGAAGCAGGGCAACGACGCGCTCACCCGCACCGGCATCGTGATGGGGACGCCGCAGTACATGGCCCCGGAGCAGGCGCTGGGGAGCAAGAACGTCGATCACCGCGTGGATCTCTACGCGCTCGCGGTCGTGCTCTACGAGGCGCTCACCGGAAGTCTGCCGTTCGATGGCGACAGCGATCTGTCCATCGTGCAGATGCAGGCGCACAAGCAGCCGCAGGATCCATGCGCGAGGGCGCCGTGGCTGCCGAGGCTGGTCGGCGACGTGGTGAACAAGGCGCTCGCGAAGAGTCCGGAGGATCGGTTTCAGACGGCGGAGGCGCTCTTCAGGGCGCTGGAGGACGCGTTCGCGGGGAAGCAGATCGTGGGACCGATGCCTCCCGCGGTGCCGCTGCGCGAAGTCCAGGCGAAGACCGACGGTGAAGACGATGCGTTGGCGCGCGAGGTCAAGAAGGGGCGCGGGCTTCGAATCGTTGCGGGGATCGCGGCCGCGGTGCTCGCGGTGGGCGGCGGCGTGGCGGTGGCGCTGTGGCCGGGCCGTTCGGGCGAGTCGACGAATGTGCCTGTGGACGCAGGTGGCGAGCTGGCGGTCGTCCCCATTCAGGACGCGGGCCTCGAGCTGCTCACGAACATCGACGCGATCGATGCGGGGAGCGACGACGTCGTGGAGGAGGAAGCGCCCGATGCGGGAGGCGCGCTCGCGGTGATCGATCTCGCCACCGACGCGCCGGACGCAGGCGCGAAAGTGACGAAGCGTCCTGTGGGCAAGGGGACCGGCCGCGTGAACGTGGTGAGCACCTACCGCGGCGAGCCGTACTGGGCGTCCGTCATCGTGAACGGCAAGAAAGTCGGCAACACGCCGGTGACGTTGAGTCTGCCCACCGGCCGCCACGTCATCCGCATCGAGCGCGCGGGATTCCGCTCCATCGAGCGACGAATAATGGTTGCGTCAGGGCGTTCGGACGTGCTCCGAATCGCTCTGACTCCATGACGCCGGCGCTGGTCCTGACTTCACTGCTGCTCCTCGGCGCCGGACCCTCGAAGGGACGCGCGGGCGAACAGCACTACGCGCAGGGTCAGAACGAGTTCAACCGCGGAAACTTTCAGGGCGCGCTGAAGCTGCTCGACGCCGCGGCGACCGAGACGAACGACGACGCGACGCTCTCGAAGATCCACCTCTTGCGCGGACAGGCCTTCGCCGCCGAGCAGGATTTCGATCAGACCGAAGCCGCCTTCAAGCTCGCGCTGGAGCACGATCCGGAGGCCTCGCTGGATCCCGCCCGCGTCGATCCAAAGCTGGTACGGATTCTGGATGGCCTGCGCGACCGGATGAAGGGAGACCTCAACGTCCGAGCGGAAGTCCCCGGCAGCAAGGTCACCATCGACGGCCGCTACGAGGGCGAGAGCCCGGTGTCCACGACGCAGCCGATTGGCCGGCACAAGGTGGAGGTCGTCTCGCCGGACGGAAGGCAGACCGGAAAGTCCGAGGTTGTGGTCTGGCCCAAGCGCGTCACTGAGCTCGCGTTGAAGCAGGAGGAGACGCGCGACAAGACCCCGCCGCCCGCAGCGCCCACCGCGACGAGCTCCCGGCGCGGGTTTGCGGACCTAC
>JBJMQN010000744.1:0-4579 GCA_045802665.1 Myxococcaceae bacterium
CTTCGATGACTCGATAGCCCGCGATGATTGCGTGCGCGGCATGGAACACCGGCCACAGCGGGTGCCGTTTCTCTCCGAGCTCCACCTCCGGCGCGGCGGCCACGAGCATGCCGCCGTCAGTGAGGGCATAGATGAGCGTTTCGCCTGGAGCGGGCAAGCGGCGATCGGTCGCGGGCGCGAAGGCGGGGATGCCCTCGCCAGCGAGCTGCACGCACGCGATCGCGGCCTCTCGGATGTCGGGCTGCGCCGCCCCGCCAATGAATCCACCGCCGCCGCTGAAGTAGACGCTCGCGTTGCCGTCCGCGAGCGCGACGAGCGTGAAGCTCCCCTCCGGGTACCCCGTCTCCAGGATCACGCCCCACGGCCTACCCGGCTCGCTCGAGGAAACGAGATCGCGCGTCACGCCGAACGCAGCGCTGCGCAGAGTCGTGTACGGGTTTTCCTTCGCGCTCACTTCCCGCTCACTTCGCGCTCGGCGGCTGCTTCGACTTCGCCACGTAGATCGCGAACGAGATCACTGCCGCGACGAGGAACGCGAGTCCTGCGATCAAACAGGGCATGAACAGGAAGTCCCAGTGGAACAGCCCGCGGCCGACCGGGGCGATGATCAGGAACGTGAGCGCGAGGACGACGAGGACCCCCGTGGCCTTGGACATCGGCGAATTTTCCGGTGCGACTTCCTCGCTCACTTGATCTCCTCGTTCAGATCGAACTTGTCCTGATCTCCGGTGTCGCGACTCTTCGGCGGCAGCGGGGGAGGGCGAGCGATCTGCGCGGCAGGGTAATTCTTCGCCGCATCCACGTAAGCGGTGTCAGCGAACTTCTTCTTCTGCTCAACGGTCGGCTTCTCGCCGCTCAAGGTCACCGCAGCGCCGTCGCAGAAGAAAAACCGTCTCTCCGCCGCGTAATACACCACCGGCTGCTTGCTCTTCTTCGCCGCGGGACAGACCTGCTCCTTCGCATCCACCTGCGCCTTCGGCTGAGCGTCTTTCCACGCCTGAACCTGCCGCTTCGCGCGCGCGTACGGCAGGAGCAGCGGCGCATCCGCGAGCCGATGCCGAGCCTGCTTGAGCAGCTCCTCGAGGCCCGGCAGATCCGGCGCGAGGTTGTCGAACCCCGCGCACGCCTGAACTTTCGCGACGGCAGCGTCGGTCCCATCGAGCGCAGGCGGCAGCTCCTTCTGGGCGGCCTCCAACAGCTCGAGGTGCTCGTCGCCCCACATCCCATCGAAGCCGGCGGACGTCTGCCCGAGGAACTCCGCGAGCAGAACGCGCATGGAGTCCAGCTCACCCTGAAGCGTGTGCGGATCCACGTCGCAGACCTGCGCGCGCTGCCAGTCGCGCCACGTCGCCGTCATGCCGCCGAGCGTCACGGTCCGCGTGGAGGGTGGGGCGACCTTCCTTGCCGCACATCCTGCGACCCCGAAAACCAGCACACCCAAAGAGATCCAAAGGCATCGATGCATGGTGCGGCGGCGAGTTCTACCGCAGCTTCGTTCGGCCGGTGAGGGGTGCTAGAACTCACCCCCGCATGAGCGGAAACGAGACGCGCGTCACCAAAATCTCGAAGCTCAATGAGAAGGTCCTGCCCTCCAGCGAGTGCTGCCTGGTGGAGATCGCGGGACCTCAACTCGGCAAGCGCTTCGTGCTCGACGAGGACGAGTTCACGATCGGCCGCGATGTGAAGAACAACATCGTGATCGACCTCGACAACGTCTCGCGCCGGCACGCGCGCTTCCTCGTTCAGGAGGGCAAGGTGTTCGTGGAAGATCTCCAGTCCACCAACGGCACCTATCTGAACGACGAAGAGGTGAAGCAGCCCACCGCGCTTCGGACCGGTGATCTCGTGAAGGTCGGCGGGAGCATCTTCAAGTTCCTCACCGGCAACGACCTCGAGAGCATGTACCACGAGGAGATCTACCAGCTCACGATCGTGGACGGCCTCACGCAGATCAACAACAAGCGCTTCTTCCTCGAGTTCCTCGAGCGAGAGATGGGCCGCTGCCATCGCTACAACCGCGCGCTCTCGTTGATCATGTTCGACATCGATCACTTCAAGAAGATCAACGACGTCAACGGCCACCTCGCCGGCGACTACGTGCTGCGCGAGCTCGCGCAGACGCTCAAGCAGCGCATCCGCAAAGAAGAATGCTTCGCGCGCTACGGCGGCGAAGAGTTCGCGGTGGTGCTGCCGGAAGCCGGCCCGGAGAAGGCGCGCAAGTTCGCGGAGAAGATCCGCAAGATCGTCGAAGACCATCCGTTCGGCTTCGAGGACAAGACGATCGTGGTCACCATCTCGATCGGCGTCGCGGACCTCTCAGCCGAGATGACCGAGCCGCTCCAGTTCATCAAGCTCGCCGACACGAACCTGTACAAGGCGAAGAAGAACGGCCGCAATCAGGTCCAGGGCTGAGCGCGTTCAAAGACCGCGTGCGCACCTGAAGCCAAGCTCGTCGGTCGGACCGCCCGGATCCCAGAAGCGGACCGTGGCGCCGAGATGCCACGCGTCGTACCGGTAGCTCCCGCCACGAACGACGTGCCCCGATCCCGAGTCCACCGCCGGACCGAGCGGATCTTTCGCGGGACTCTCCCGGTAGTACGCGCCCGAGTACCAGTCCGCGACCCACTCCTCCACGTTGCCGGCCATGTCGAGCGCGCCATACGGGCTCGCGCCGTTCGGCAACGCGCCGACGGTGACGAGCTTCCCGCCGCACGGCTCGAAGTTGGCGCGTTCGCAGTCCGGCTGCTCCGGACCCCACGGGTAGCGCCGCTGATCCGTTCCTCGCGCTGCCTTCTCCCACTCGGCTTCAGTGGGAAGACGCTTCCCGGTCCACGCGCAATAGTCGCGCGCCTGCTCCCAGGTGACGTTCGTGATGGGGAACGACGGCTTCTTCACCGGATCGAAGTTCGCGCCGGGCCTCGTGCACGCCTTCGCGGCGACACAGCGCGAGTACGCCTCCTGCGTCACCTCGGTGCGATCGATCGCGAACGCGGAGAGCTCCACCGTGTGGACCGGAATGTCCGCGCCGGATACCGCGTCGCTGCACAGCTCGCGACATCCCATCGGAAAGGCGCCGGCGGGCACGGTGACCATGGCGGGCTCGGTCGTCCCCGCATCCGGAACCGCCGGTCGCGACCCGCTGCACTTGCACGAGGTCGCCGCCGCGGAAATCAACAACATCGCGAACGCGCCCCTCAAAGCTGCATCGCGTGAGCGAGCTCCGAGTCGGAGTAGCCCATGAAGGCGCAGTCCGCCTCCACCGTGACGTTCACCGAGTACTTGTCCGTCGTGGTCGGCAGGCTCTTCATCGAGAAGTACGAGTCGTCGGGCGCGAGAAACGCGTCGGTTCCGTGATGCCGCGTCGTGCACTTCGGCGACGGCGGGTTCTTCTCGTACGGATCACCGTAGTGGCTTTGGCCCACGTCGCAGACCACGAGGCACTGTGACGCGTTCACCGGCACGACGTAGTTCTCGCCGTTCCGCATCACCTGCACCTCGGTGACCTGCTTCTTTCCGGTCGCGACGTCTTCGATCTCGACCGTGTGCTTACCCTTGCTGACATCGATGACCTTGTACTCGCCGGCGGCAATCGTGATCGCGGGATCTCCGCTCACAGAGACCTTCACGCCCTTTCCATTCACCGGCGCGAGCACGACGACGGACGGCGAGTTGTTCATCGTCACCGCCTTGAAGAGCACGACGCCGAGGCACACGAGCAGGCCCACTGCCATGGCGAGGAGGCGGTACTTGAGGCGATCTTCCACGGTCATGTCCCCGCAGATACCGCGCTTCGTGAAGAAACGTTGCGACCGTGTTGCAGTTTGTCACCCCGGTGCGCCGGGCTGAATGCCGCGAAAATCCGCTCCGTCCATCTCGACGAACGGCCCCGCAACTTTCCGATGAACGCCGGGTTCATCAGAGCGAGGCCAGACAAGGAGCGGTCGTCATGTTGAAGAAGCTGATGGCGGTGGCAGTGGGTGTTTCTCTCTTCGCGGCTCCCGCGTTCGCGGCGGGTCGCATCGACAAGCGCGAGTGCAATCAGCAGGAGCGCATCGAGCAGGGCATGCAGAACGGACGGCTCAGCCGACGCGAAGCAGCGCGGCTCGAGCGCAAGCAGGAGAAGCTTCGTCAGCGCGAGATGGCGCTGCGCGGGCGTCAGGGCGGCCGGCTCACCGTCGCGCAGCGCGAGCGGTTCGAACGGCGCCAGAACAACTTCTCGCGGCAGATCGCGCACGAGAAGCATGACGGCAACCGCCGCTAGCAACTGATTCGAGCGGGCGGGTCATGGACGTTGTTACAACGCGTCCATGGCCCGTTCCGCAGGCTCTCGCATCGTCCGCGTTCTCCTCATCGTCATCGGCGCCGTCCTCCTCTTCGTGGGCTACCTCGCGACCTCGATGCCGAAGGCCGACGGCAAGCGGGTGGAGGCGAAGCTGAACGTGGTGGGCGTGCTCTCGCCGGACATGTACGCGTGGATCGTCCGGACGAAGAATGGCGCGGCGCTCGTGGACACCGGGATGGATCCGGACGGGAAGTCGATCCTCGACGAGCTGAAGAGCGAAGGACTGACCGCCGACGA
>JBJMQN010000745.1:0-7394 GCA_045802665.1 Myxococcaceae bacterium
CGCGTCCGCCGTCGTGGCGATTGATTTGCCCTCGATGTCGCTGCGCCACGGGCATGGTCAGCTCCAATCGGCGACGAGCTTCGCCATCTCGACGAGCAGCAACTTCTGCTTCGCGTTCGCTGCGACGCGTGCGTCGTCGAAGGAGAGGTCGCTGAACAGGGTCGGTGGTGACATGGCCGCGAATCATCTCATCGATGGAGCTGCGAGCGCCCCACGGTGTTCGATACGGAGCTCCGCAAGCATGAATCGGCTCAGCGGTGCGCGGTGTGTCTAGACCGGGCGTGCACGGCAGTGAGCAGCTCGGCGTTGCGGCGAGCGCACCTGTGCACCGCAGTGGCCAGGCGCCGCTGGGAGTTCGCTATCGCAGCACGAGCAACGGATCTAGCCTTCCCTCACTCCCGCAGCGCCCCGAGGCGAGCATGAAAGTGCGAGCGAACCCTGGCAGTCGGAAGTCCGCTGTCTCGAACGCGAAGCTCCCTGCCCGTAAGAGCAACGCGTCGGCGAGGAAGAAGAAGACGCTCAGCACGGCGCCGCGCAAGCAGAGCGCCGTCTCGAAGAAGCTCCAGCAAGACAGCTTCCAGTCCACTGGCGGGAAGAACCCGGGCCGCGTCATCCACAGCAACGCGAGAGTGATCCACGGCACGCCCGGCGACGACATCATCTACGGCGGAAACGCGAGCCAGAAGATCGTCGGCGGCGGCGGCAATGACATCATCATCGGTGGTGCCGGCGGCGATCGAATCATCGGCGGCAAGGGCAACGACACGATCAAGGGCGGCGCTGGCGGCGACACGATCCGCGGCGGCAAGGGTCGAGACAAGATCGCGGGCGGCCGGGGCAACGACAAGCTCTCCGGCGGCGACGACGCGGATCGGATCGCGGGCGAGATCGGCGACGATCACATCTACGGGGGCAAGGGGAATGATCACGCCACCGGCGGCATGGGAATCGACGTGCTGCACGGCCAGGCGGGCAACGACGTGCTCAGCGGAGACGCGGGTCCCGACTTCGTCGATGGCGGCAAGGGGAAGAACGACACCGTCAGCTTCGAGAGCCAGAGCGGTACCGGCTTCGATCCGAAGAATCCGAACAGTGGCGTGCGCGTGGAAGGCGACAAGCCCTCGAACTGGCGTTCGACCTACGAGGGCGTCCACTACACCGGAAGCGCATACGGCGGCGACCGAGCGGCGGGTGGCGGCGGCGTCGACGGCCTGCGCGGCGTCGAGAATGTCGTCGGCTCCTCGAAGGACGACGTCATTCACGGCAACTTCAACACCGTCGAAGGCGGCGCGGGCAAGGACGTCGCGACCGGCAACATCAAGCACCGAAGCTCCGCGAACGGCGAGCCCGGCAAGAAGGTGACGACCACAGGCGCGGTGGTGGATGTGTCTCGGTCTGCGCTCACCGGCGGCACGACGATCACCGTCACCGGCGGCAAGCGGAACGACGACATCACCGTCACCCGCAAGGGCAACATCGTCACCATCACGAGCTCGAAGGGTGTGCAGGCGCGAGGCGGCGGCCGAGTCGACGGCAAGAGCGTCCACATCCGCGTGGATGGACCGATTGACGCGCTCCAGATCGAAGGCGGAAAGGGGAACGATCACCTCAAGGTGCGCGGCTTCGGCACCGACGTTCCAATCACGCTGAGCGGTGGCGCGGGAAACGATCGCCTCGTGGGCGGCAAGGGCAACGACACGCTGAACGACGGCGCGGGCAATGACGTGCTGATCGGCGGCGGCGGTGATGACGGCCTCACCAACAGCAAGGGGCGTGACCGGCTGCACGGCGGGAAGGGAAATGATCTGCTCGTGTCGAGCTCCATCGATCGCGGCGATCTGCTCGACGGCGGTGACGACGCGGACAACGTCTCCTTCGCGCAGGCGGGCCATGACTTCGCGGTGCGGGCGAAGATCGGGGGGACGGCGCAGCGCATCGACGAGCACGGAAAGGCCTACGGTCCGAGGGCGCACGTCACCCGCGCGGCGGAGGACCTCGAAGGCACCGAGCGCGACGACGTTCTGATTGGCGATTCGAAGGACAACAAGCTCCTGGGCCGCGGCGGCGCTGACACGCTCAAGGGTCTGGGCGGCAATGATCGGCTCGATGCGCAGTACGGGGACAAGGATCGACTACTCGATGGAGGCGCGGGACGAGACCGCGCCACGCTCGATCCCGAGGACCGGTCCGCTGTGCGCCATGTCGAAACGACGCTGAAGCACGCTCGGAAGACGAAGGGGTAGAGCGCGCGCGGGACGACGGTGAAGCGCGCTCGGAAGAAGAAGTGGTGGGACGCGCCTCGACGACGGTGAAGCGTGCTCGGCAAGACGCAGCGGTGGGATGCGCCGCGACGACACGGATGCGTCCTCGGAAGACGAAGTGGTACGGGCACGCCGACACGACTCGTCCCGATGCGAGACGCGGCTGATCAGCTTGCGGCGTTCGATGGTGAGGCGAGTGCATCCCGTTCATGCAGGGGCTTGCGGTCCCGGGATGGCCGAGGTCGATGTGCTTCGGTTGCGCCTCTGATGAGTCACTGAAGCCACGATGAACGGTGGGCCGGCCGGCCCATTCCGTCCGTCGATGTTGGCGCTACGTTGACGCCGGATGCAGCTCGACACATCGCTCGTTCGTAGACTCGGAATCCGTTGGCCGATCTTTCAGGCGCCGATGGCTGGCGCGGCCGCCACTGATCTCGCGGTCGCCGTCGGTGAGGCCGGTGGGCTGGGCGCGCTCAGCGTTGCTCTGGAGCCGGCTGCGCGAATCAGCGAGCAGGCACAGTTCGTTCGGGCTCGCACGAAGGCGCCGTTCAACCTCAATCTCTTCGCGTACGAGCCCTCCAGTGCGTCCGCTGATCAGCTCCGTCGCATGCATGAACGGCTCGCGCCCATTCGGGCGGAGCTTGGAATCCCTTCGCCGAAGATCGAACCGGTCGCGCGCGAGCTCGACGCTCAGTACGAGGCGGCGATCCGTGTCGCGCCGCCGGTCTTCAGCTTCACGTTCGGCATTCCCCGACGCGAGTACCTCGATGCGTTCCGAAAGAGTGGGACGTTCTTGATCGGCACCGCAACACATCCAGATGAAGCACGTGCGTTGGCGGACGCTGGCGTCGACGCCATCTGCGCTCAGGGCTCGGAGGCGGGAGGACACCGGGGGACTTTTCTGGGCGACGCCCGCGACGCGCTGATCGGCACTTCGACGCTGGTGCCGTTGTGTCGTGCCGCCGTGAAGCTGCCCATCATCGCCGCCGGTGGAATCATGGACGGGCGAGGCGTGGCTGCGATGCTCGCCCTCGGAGCGGAGGCGGCGCAGTTGGGCACCGCGTTCCTCGCCTGTCCCGAGACGAAGCTTCAGCCCCTTCATCTGTCAGCGCTGCGTTCGCCACACGCGGCGAAGACTCGCGTGACGAGCGCGTTCAGCGGTCGCGCCGCTCGCGGAATCGTGAATCGGCTGATGGAATATCTCGACGCGGATCCGGACTCGTTGCTTCCGTACCCGCTTCAGTCCGATGCAATCCGCGACATCCGCGCTGCGGCGAACGCGCAGGGACGGTGGGAGTTTCAGCAACTCTGGGCTGGGCAGGGCGCGCCGCTCATGCGCTCAGTGCCCGCGAAGGAGTTGATCGAAGCATTGGTCAGGGAAGCCGGCTGAGCTTTGACGGGCGGCTCGAACTTGTTTACGCGACTCGCATCTCCGGGGCGCTTGGAAACGGGGCGATGTTTTCGGGTCCGCCGAGGTCAAATCATCGCCCGAATTCCAAGCACCCCTCTCCCGGTTGCCGTCATCCAGTTCGGCGGTCTTCAACGCACCTCGACCAGCGCGGCGAGCTTCTCCAGCGAAATTCTCCAGCCAAGCTCGTTGTCCATCGGCGCGAGCGCAGGCGGCAGACCGTCATGCACGGCGAAAAGATCCGTCGCTCCATTCGCGTCGTGCAGCTCGTAGCGAATCGTCATCTCACCCTGCATCCCGGGATTCGCCGTCTCGAACTCGACCACTTCCTCGACGCGCTCGTCGGGTACGAGGCGTGTGAAGCGGCCGTGGTACGTGTCGGTGTGCGCCGACGTTTTCCCCTCGTTTGTCTGCGCGACGTAGGTGAGTGAGATGCGGAACGCACCGCCCTCTCGCGGTTCGAACTGATGCACCTCGCTCGTCATCCCCGTGGGGACCATCCACTTCGCGACCGCGCGGGAATCGAGCAGCGCGCGATAGATGGTCGCGCGAGGCGCGCGGATGCGGCGGTGAATCCGGGTGGAGCGCATGAGCGCGTCTTACACCAGGCTCCGCCCCATCCAGCGTCGCTCCACGCCCGCGAGCCGCCTTCGCTGGTGGCTACGTCCTCGCATCGTGCACCGAGAACCTCACCGTCGAGCAAGGACGCGCCGGTGCGTGCGCGTGCCCTCTCTTCGTTCCGGCAGCGGATGCAGAACCTGCTGAACAACTTCCCGCCCGGCAGGGCGAAGTCGCGCATCGTCATTCATTGCGTATTCCTGTGCACCGGATTTTGGAGAAACGGCCGCGTTTCGGGGTGAAAGCGGTGCACGGAAATACGCAATGGACTGGATGGCCGGCGCAACGCCGGGCTTGCGGGGCCTCCGACCCCCGATAACCGGCCGCGTATTTGCTCATTCCGAACCTCGCCGGACAGAAGATCCACCTCGAGCGCGGGTTCGGCGGCGTGCTCGCGGGGGTGCGCGGCGACGGCGACGTCGTGGTCCGCGGCTCACCCCGCGCGTCGACGGTCCATCCCTCCGAACCGCAGCTGCGATCTCGGCTTCGTCTCTTCGCGTTTCGCCGTCGTCTTCACCAACTCGAGCAGCGCGGCGAGATCGATGGGCTTCCTCAGCACTCGGCCCTGCTGTTTCGCGACGAAGCGCTGTGCCGTGTCAGAGGTTGCGCCGCCGGTCATGAACAGCACCTTCGTCGCCATCGGAGAGCCGGCGCTGATCAATCTCCCGAGCAGTTCCTCACCGCCTCCGTCCGGCATCATCACGTCGCAGAGGATCACGTCGACCTGCGCATCGGGCGCTGAGAGTCGCTCCATCGCGGCATTGACCGTCGGCGCGGTGTCCAGCGACACGAAGAACCTCGCGAGCTGCCGCTTCAGCGCGGTGAGCAGCGGGACTTCGTCATCGACGAGCAGCACTCGCACGGGAAGTCGTTCGGAGTCGGAGTGTTCCGACGCGAGTGACAGTCCGTTTCGTTTCGGTTGGCTCGCGCGCTTGAGCTCGACGGCGAACGTGGTGCCGCGCTCCGACGTCGAGAGGAGCGAAAGCCCGCCGCCCTGCGACTTCATGAGTCCCAGCGACACCGCCAGCCCGAGTCCGGTGCCCTTTCCGGGCGCCTTCGTCGTCACGAACGGCTCAAACAGCCTTCGCTTCACGTCGGCCGAGATGCCAGGGCCCTGATCAGCCACGGTCACCTGAACCTGATCGGAGTTAGACGCGGTGACGCCCACCGTGATCATTCCCGCCTTGCGACCATCCGCCATCGCGTGCGCCGCGTTCACGACGAGGTTCAGCACCACCTGCTCGAAGAGCGAACGGCTCCCCAACGCCCAGAGCCCGTCCGGAACCTCCGCCGTCAGATCGACGCCCGTCGAGAGCGACACGCGCGCATTGGCGCACGCCGAAGTCACCGCGGGTTTGAGCTCGAAGGGCTGCGGCGCTTCCGTGCTGTTCGCCGCGACTCGTCCCGCATCGAGGAGCTGCCGCACGATCGCGCTGATCCGCTTCACCGAATGCAGCGACTCGTCGAGACACTCACGCGCATCGCCGGGCACAGCGCCGCCTTCGCAGAGCTCCTCGTTCAAATACGTCAGGTTCGCGAGGATCACCGCCGCCGGGTTGTTCACCTCGTGCGCCACGCCCGCCGCGAGCTGGCCGATCGCCGCGAGATTCTCCGCTCGCTGCAGCGCTCCTTCCGCTCGGGACAGCTCGCGGGTGCGCAGCTCCACCGTCTGCTCCAGCTCGGTCGTGAGCGCTCGCAACCGCAGCGCGTTGGCGACGAATCTCCGCACCAGCGCGAAGCCCATCACCGCGACGATGAGACAAAACCCCGAATCGAGCAGCAGCGGGCTCGGGATGAAGAACGTGGACACGATCGAGTCGTGAATCCCCATCGCGAAGAGCAGCACCAGCGCGATCCAGTTTTCACGCGCCGCCCGCACGCCCTGCCAGTCCCTCCGCGCGAAGTGCACCACCGAGACGAGCAGGACGCCGCAGATGGCTCCAAAGCACATCGAACCGAGCGTCGTCGGGTTGCAGTGCACGTAGCGCACGCCGAGCCAGTGCACTTCGGTGGTGACCTGCCCGTCCGTCACCATGAGGCCGGGCCAGAGGAAGAGCAGCGAAATCACGACGAGGAAGCCCGCCAGCGCGCGTTCGAGCCGGGTAGCCCGCCGGCCGTCGAACGCCGCCTGATACGGCATGCAGCACGCGACGAAGAGCGCGGCGGCGTTGACGTTGATCTGCAGGCACCACGCGGACTGCGCGGGCGTGGGCGAGAGCGTGAGCGGCAGATCCGAGAGCGCGAAGAGCCCCGAGGCGAAACACATCGCCGCCAGCCAACGCATCGGTCGGCCGCCTGGCACCTTGGAGAGTCCGAGGCTGAGGGGCGCCACGGCCCATGGAAGGACGGTGGAGACGATCGAGAGCGCTGCGATGAGATTCAAGGTGGAGCGGCGGATTGCACGGATCATTCCGGCAGCGGGCCCTCCCGAAGAACGCGGAGATGGCGGAGGGCGGGCGGGTCACGGCTGACCGGTCCGGTGTCGCGTCGACCCCGGTGCAGAGGTCAACGGCGGCCCACGGATCGCCGCCTCGATCTTGACGAATCCGCATACGCTGGTCAGCGACCATGCCCCACATCCTGTTCGTCGCGCCGAAGCTGTTCGAGAACACGCTGCGCTACGTCGACGCGTTCGCCGGACTTGCTGGCGTGAAGCTCAGCATCGTCACCGAGGACCCGGACACCTCCCTGCATCCGAAGCTTCGCGAGAAGCTCGCCGCGCACTACCGCGTCGACAGTGCTTCCGACAGCTGGCAGCTCGTCGAGGCAGGGCGGAGGATCGCGAAGGCGGTGGGCCCGATCGACAGGCTCACCGGCGCGCTCGAGCAGCTGCAGATGCCGATGGCGGAGGCGCGCGATGCGCTGGGTGTCGAGGGGATGAGCGCCGCGACCGCGCGCGCGTTCCGCGACAAGGACCACATGAAGCAGCGGCTCCGCAGCAAGGGCGTGCCGGTGGCGAAGAGCGCGCTGGTGAGCTCGACGAAAGAGCTGGAACGCTTCGTGGGCGAGGTCGGCTTCCCGATCATCTTGAAACCGCAGGCAGGCGTCGGTGCGCGCTCCACGTGGCGCATCGAGGGCAGAGACGATCTCGTCGCGCTCGCGAAGAA
>JBJMQN010000746.1:0-4528 GCA_045802665.1 Myxococcaceae bacterium
GAATGCCCCCATGCCTCTCGATGTCCCCAATGATGCTTCGAAGCGGGTGCTGATCGTCGACGACGAGCCCGTGGTCTGTGACGTGGTCAGCAGGCTGCTCGTGAACGAAGGGCTGATGGTGGATCAGGCCGAGTCTGCCGAGCAGGCCCTGGAGCTTTTGCGCATTCACCGCTACGCCCTCCTCGTCGCTGACAAGAACCTGCCGAAGATGAGCGGCCTGCAGCTGGTGGCCGTCGCTCGGCAGCAGCAGCCGTTCATCGAGTCCGTGGTCATCACTGGCTTCCCTTCGCCTGAGTCGCTCCTCTGGGCCTTCGCGGCCGGGGCCTCTGACTATCTAACCAAGCCGTTCTCGGATCTCCGCGTGACGCGCGCGAAGTTGAAGGCGGCCGTCGCGCGGTTCGTTCGCCGTGCGTCCGGCGCCGCGGAGACCAGCGTGGCGAGGGAGGCGGCGGAGGTCATCATGAACGCCCCGCATACCCCCAGGCCCGCGCTGGACCTGCTGCAGGGCGCGCTGAAGCGCTACGAAGCAGCGATCGCCGAACCGTCCGGGACCGTGGCGCTGGTGGGAGCGAATCAGCTCGCGCCGCTGCTCCGCCAGAGCGGGCTTCTGGTCGTAGAGCCGCCGACCCAGGCAGACGTCGTGCTGGTGCCCTCTGCCGCTGCGGATTGGCGAGAGCGCGTGCGAGCGCTGAAGGCCGCGGCCCAGCCGCCGACCGTTGTCTTGGTCGCCGAACCAGGATTGGGCCTCGACGAGCTGCTCGAGGCGTTGGACATGGCCGCGGAGATCGCGCCCGCGCCGCAGTCAGATCCGAACGCGCTCACGGACCGCGTGAAGGCCCTGCTCAGCCAGAAGGGCGTGGAGCGCGCGCAAGAGGGACTGGTTCGAGCGCTTCAGGAGCTTCGCGCGGCGGCGTAGCCGAAAACGTCACCCCCACTCACGTCCTGGCGGCGACGACGCGCTTGCCGCGGTTCGCGCGTCCGTGCCAGCCCGGCGTCTTCGCGAGCTCGCGCACCGCGAGGATGCAGACCCACATCCGGTACGGGCGCCAGTTCTCCGCGAGCGCCTCGTACTCTTTCTGCGTGGGCTCCTTCTTCAACCCGTACGCCTGCTGAACGCCGCGAAGCACTCGCGGTTCGGCGCTGGGAAGTGCGTCCGCGAGTCCTGCCCCGCGCATCAGCACGTGCTCCGCGGTCCAGGCGCCGACGCCGCGAATCTCTTCCAGCTCTTTGAGCGCCGCCTCCTGATCCATCCCGCGCAGCCGCTCCGCATCCAGCAGCCCCTTCGCCGCCGCGTGGGCCACCGCGTGGAGCCGGGTCAGCTTCTCCTCCGGGATTCCCTTCACCGACTTCACGGCGAGAAGCTGCGTGGGAGACGGCGTGACCGCGACGTCACCGAACGGCGTGGTCACCGAGTCGCCGTGCTCGGCGGCGAGCTTCTTCTTCAGCGCTGCGGCCTGCTTCATGTTGATCCGCTGCGCGAGCACGCCCCAGATGGCGGCCTCGTACGGCGACGGAAAGCAGACCGGCAGAAAGCCCGGATGCGCCCGCTGCAACGCTCCGACGACGGGCTCTCTCTTCCCCAGCGCCATCCACCCGGACCCATCCACGTCCAGAGAGAGCACGCGCGCCACCTGCGCTTTCACCGTGGCCGTGTCCGCCTCACCGAACAGCTCGCCTTCGAGCAGCTCTCCCCTCTGCCTGAGCGCCACGGCCACCGGCGCGAACGTCTTGTCGGCTCTCAGCGCGAGCAAGAGCGCGTCCTTCGCATCCGTCGCGGTGCCTGACGCAGGCGTGAACCCGCGGAAGAACTCCGCGGACGCGGAGAGCTGGAACGGCGCGGACGGTGTCAGGGTGAAGCGGCGAGCCATGGTGACCCCCTCGGAGGTCACCGGACTCTAGGCGCGCCCGGAAACAGCGTCGACGGCGTCAGTGCGACTCAGGCCGCGCTGCTGTCGTCCGGCGCTTTCTTCAGATTGGTGATGCGAAGGCCGCGCTCGGTGGCGAACTGCTCGCGCTCCTGGGCGTCCATCCGGCGCACCGAGAGCACGGTGACCCGTCGCGCGATGTGGTCGAGCTCGTAGTTGGCGAGGAGCCCGTCTGACTTCACCACGCCGCGGAAGTTCGCCGTGGCCGGCCCGGTCTTCATGTGCGACGCGCCCCAGGCGAGGCGGTCCAGCTCGGCCTGCAGATCGTGGAACTCGCCGCTGTCGAGTGTGCCGATCTGCGACCACGCGGCCGCGGAGGTGACGATGTCGTATCTGGAGCTGGAAGGCCGCCGCATAGTGAAGGGACCCTGTCCTTGAGCGATTTCCGCGCCAAGCCGGATCAGAATTGATCCAGCCACTTGGAAGGACCGCTCATGGCCTGAGTGAAACTTCTCCCGCCTCCTTCCTGTAGTTTTTGCAAGCCCGGCCCGCACTCCGACTCGGATCAGGAATGCGTGGGCGGCAAGGTGATCACGGCCGCCGAGGCTGCAAGTGTTCAGCGAGAGCAGATGTGCGCAGATCCTGCGCGGCGCTTCTCGAGGACGGTCGCGAGCACTACCGCCGGGACAAGGCCACCAGGGACGCGAGCAGCTCGCCCACATCCGCGGGCTTGTTGAGATGCAGGTCGAAGCCGGCGAGCAGCGACCGCGTCCGGTCTTCGGGGCGCACGAACGCGCTGAATGCGAGCGCGCGCAGCCTGCCCGCACCCGCGAGGCCCCGGAGCTTCTGGATGAGCTCGTAGCCGTCCTGCTCGGGCATTCCGAGATCGCTGATCAGCAGATCCGGCCAGCGGCGTCCCGCTCGGGCGAGCGCTTCTTTCGCGGAGCCGGCGGTGTCCACGATGGCGCCGTGATGCTCGAGCAGCGCCTTCAGGGCCTCAACGGTGTCCGGGTCGTCATCCACCACGAGGATGCGGCGGCCGATGAGCTCGGAGAGCGGCGCAGGCGAAGGGACGGGTTCGTTGAAGGGCGTGTGGCGGCCGCGCTCGACGAGCTCCGTCGTCTCGGTGTCGTCGACGATGCGCGAGCGCGCGCTGCGATCTTCCGACATGTGACCCCCCGGCAAAAATCCTGCGTCAGCGGCAATTCTGAGCAGAGACGCTGGGGAAATACGTAGCACGTCTTTTAGGCGAATGTCCTTAGCCGAACAGACGGGCCGTTGAGAGCTCCTCCACCAGGTCGGCGAAGGCCTCGGGATCAAAGGGCTTTCGGAGAATCACCGTGTAGGGGTCGCCCCGGTCGGTGATGCGGGAGGCGGAGAGCAGGACGACGGGGAGCTGTTCGGTGCGCGGGTCGGTGCGAAGCCCCGAGATGAGGTCGAGGCCGGAGAGGCCGGGCATGCGGTAGTCCGTGACGACCAGCGACGGCTGCAGGCCGCGCAGGATGAGGTTCTGCGCCTCGGTGCTGTCGCAGACCGCGAGCACGTTCATTCCGCGCATGCGCAACAGCGCGGTGAGGAACTCGCAGGTCTCCGCGTGGTCGTCCACCACGAGTACCGTTCGCAAAGAAAAGGCGGGCATTTCTTCGTGCACGGGAGGGACTTGGCGCGTGCGTCGGGTCTGGATCGCCACCGGCGGAGAGGAGCAGCGCGCTGTTTTCACCGCTGGACGCACGGCGGATTGCGGTTCACGCGGCGGTGAAATGTTCCGCGAAGCGCCCGAATGCGAGACGCGTGGCGCACCTGCACCGAGCCTGCCCGCCTGCCCTGCGCATGCGCGGCGGAGCGATGCGCGCGCATTGCGAGCGCCCCCTTACGTGCCCAGCTTTTTCACAGCGGACGCGGTGGGGGAACGAGCCGTCGCGCCGTGAAAGAGCGCGATGACTGACCGACCTACCATTCTCGTCGTCGAGGACGACCCTGACATCCGTGAGCTGCTCGCCGAGCTGCTCGAGGACGAAGGCTACGACGTGCACATCGCCGCGGATGGCGAAGCTGCGATCGACGAGCTGGAGCACTGGGAGCCGTCGGTGATGCTGCTCGACCTGATGCTGCCGCGGATCTCCGGTTGGGAGATTCTGAGGAGGCTGCGCACCGGAGACATCGGTCATCCGCCGAACGCGATCATCGTGCTGTCAGCGTCAGGCGCGGCCGCGAATGAGGCCACGCGCTCGCCGCACGTGCGGGGAATGCTGCGAAAGCCGTTCAAGGTGGACCAGCTGCTGGAGACGGTGGAAGACGCGACGCACGCCGGCTGAAGGAGGCCGCCACAGGCGGCTCCGGTCGGGCTCAGGCCAGGCGTTCGTACAGCGAGCTTGTCAGCAGGAACCAGAAGTCCAGGTCCCCGAAGGAGATCACCGCGCCGTCGTTCAGCGGTTTCCACTCCCGGTGCACGGGCAGATCGTCCATGAACGTGCCGTTGGTGGAGCTGTCGTCGCGAATTGAGAACCGGCCGTCCGGCGAGCGCTGAAGGGTCGCGTGAGCCTTCGAGACCGACGGATGGTCCAGCACCACGTCAACTTCGGGTGCGCGACCAACTTTCCATGCTTCGCGGCCAGTGGGCGCGGGCAGCACCTCGAGGTCCTCGAAGTCGAGCAGGAACTCCA
>JBJMQN010000747.1:0-2696 GCA_045802665.1 Myxococcaceae bacterium
GCGGCGGGCGGCGTCGGTCAACGATTCGCCCGGGTCCACGCGACCGCCGGGCAGGTACCAGGTCTGTCCGTGCTTCGCTTCGCGGACGAGCAGGAACCGTCTGCCGAGGCGAACGACGACCAGCGAGAAGTACCAGGTAGGGATCGGATCTCGGCTCACGGGAGGGACGTTACCTCACCGTCGCGCGGCCGATCACCGGAACGAGAGCATCTCCGCGGCGAACTTCTCCGCGTCCTTCTTCGCGATGCCTCGCATGTCGAGCTGCCCGTCGACGTAAAGCATCGCGAGGCCGTGCACCATCGCCCACGCGGAGACCGCGCTCTTGAGCACGTCGCCCGGAGGAAAAACGTTCGCGGCCTGGGCCTTTTGGACCGCCTCGACCAGTACCTGAAACGCTTCCTCCGACGCCGCATGAAGGCCGGGATGGCGCCGCGGATCGGCGACCTGCGGTCCGAACATCAGCCGGAACCGCGCCGTGTTCTTCACCGCGTACGCGACGTAGCCGATGCCTGTCGCGCGCAGCTTGTCGCCGGGCGCGGACTCCGCGTCCATGCGCGTCCGCATCTCGCGGGTGAGCCCGCGGAACCCCTCCTCGGCCACGTCGGCCAGGAGCGCGTCCAGATCGGCGTAGTGCCGGTACGGCGCCGCGTGCGACACCCCCGCTCGGCGCGCGACCTCTCTCAGCGTCACCGCCGATGGGCCGCCCTCCTCCAACACCTGAAGCGTGGCCGCCAGCAGCGCCTCCTTCAGGTTGCCGTGGTGGTACCCGACCTTCGCTTCGACCGCCCTCCGCTTCGCCGCCATGCGCCAACCTCTTGAAATGTTTACGGTGACTACTTTGATGTTGACGTCGACAACATGAACGACTTATCAATGTTACCGCTGTCATCATTCATCGACCGTCACCCGCCGTCCACTGAAAGAACGAGGCCCACATGTCCACCGCTCCTGCGCTTCCCCGTCCCGCCGCCTGGCACCGCGCCTTCCGCGATCTCACGAACGTCCACGGCTACCGCCCGCTGCAGGTGAAGGGTCGCATCCCCGAGGAGCTGCGCGGAGTGCTCTACCGCACCGGTCCGGCGACGTTCACCCAGCCGAATGGCAGGCCGTATTCGCACTGGTTCGACGGCGACGGCGCGGTCTCAGCCGTCCGCTTTGGGCCGGCCGGCGTCGAAGGAGCAGTGAAGTTCGTCGAGAGCGAAGGCCGTCAGCGCGAACAGCAGACGGGGAAGACCCTCTACGGCACCTACGCGACGCAGGCGGGCGGAGTGCTCTCGCGGGTGAGCGGCAAGGCCAAAGCGTCCGGCAACACGAACGTGATCGCGTGGCAGGGCCGGGTGTTCGCGTTGATGGAGGGCTCGGTGCCGGTGGAGCTGTCGCCGGAAGATCTGAGCACGATCGGTGAGACGGACCTCGGCGTGCTGGGTCGCGCCTTCTCGGCGCACGCGCATCGCGTCCCGTCGCGAAAGGCCTCGTACAACTTCTCCATGAAGATGGGCCGGGAGACGGCGCTGGAGCTGTTCGTGCTGCCCGACGAGGGGCCCGCGCGGAAGCTTGGCGAAGTGCCGCTGCCGGGTCCGACGATGATTCACGACTTCATCGCGACCGAGAAATACCTCATCTTCTTCGTGCCGCCGCTGAGGGCGAGGATCTTCCGTTTCCTGCTCGGGCTCGACTCGTTCTCCAGCAGCCTGCAGTGGCTCCCTGAGCAGGGCACCGAAGTGCTGGTGATCCCGATCGACGCGCCGGAGCAGTACAGCCGCCTCACCGTTCCGCCGTTCTTCCTCTGGCACTTCGCCAACGCGTTCGAGCGTGGAAACGAGCTCGTGGTGGACTACTCGCGGCAAGCGGACTTCAGCAGCAACGTGTTCCTGGGCGCGCTGCCGCAGGGCGGGATCGATGGCGCGTATCAGTCCACGCTGCACCGGGCGGTGATCGATCTCGAGAAGAAGACCTTCCGCTCCGACGAGCTCGCGCCGCGCAGCTGCGAATTCCCGCGCGTGTCCGCGAGCGCGATCGCGACTGAGTACCGGCACGTGTACGCCGGGAGCTGGTCAGATGCGTCCGCCGGTCGCGGATTGCCGGATCAGCTCTCGCGGTTCGATGTCCGGACGGGTGAAGAGATCCAGCTCGCGCTGGGCGCGGAGTGCTTTCCGAGTGAGCCGGTGTTCGTGCGGCGAGCGGGAGCGAAGGAAGAGAACGACGGCTGGATCGTCGCGCACGTGTACGACGGCCGCGCGGATGAGACGCGGGTGGTGGTGATCGACGCTCGCGACTTCGGCGCGGGTCCCATCGCCGAGGCCTCGTTCGGTCACGCGCTGCCGTTCACGTTCCACGGCAACTTCGATCGCGCGCGGTAGGTCAGGGCGCGACGCTACGCTTTCGCCTCCACGCGAACCGCCTGCCCGTCTACCGATCCACCGGCGCCCGTGCTCGGCGGCTTCTCCTCGGACTGGCCGTTCTTCGGCAGCGTCTGTTCGCCGCGCCGCCGGGCTTCGTGCTCGCGGTAGCGGCGGATCGCCGGGTCCATGATCTCGCCGATGAGCGCGCGGTAATCCATGCCTTCACCCTTCGCGATCAAAACGAGATCGCTCCAGTCAGGCGTGAGACCGGGCAGCGGGTTGCATTCGAGGAAGTACACCCTGCCCTTCTCGTCCATGCGGAAGTCGATGCGGGCGACGTCGCGGCAGCCGAGC
>JBJMQN010000748.1:0-7722 GCA_045802665.1 Myxococcaceae bacterium
CACGCGCTGTCATCCGGTCCCGCGCACGCCGCCACCTGCCAGTAGACCTTCGTGGAGCCGGTTCCCCCGTAGAGATCGCCGCCGGGAGTGAACGTCATCGGCGTCGAGCCCGTGTTCGGAATGGAGATGACGTTCGCGTTCGACGGCAACACTTTGCACGGGAACGCCGACCCTGCGCACGATGACGAGTGGCGAATTTCATAGTGCAGCGGGCACGCGCCGGTCCCACCGCCGGACACGGGATTGAAGCGGAAGGTGGGGCGGAACGTATTGCCTGTCTCGGATTGAAAGATCCCGATCGCCGGGCTGATCAGCATGGGCACGGGGACTGTCGGCGCTGCGCACGTCCCGTTGCCGCCTCCCCCGTCAGCGGTGCCACTGTCGACACCGCCGTTACCGCCGTCGATTCCGCCATCGATTCCGCCGTCCTCCCCGGCATCGACGTCGGCTCCTCCACCGCCGCCTGCCCCACCGCCAGATCCACCGCCGACGCCGCCGCCAGATCCGCCACCAGCACCGACGCCCGTTCGGCAGAATCCGTCCACGCACGCGAGGCCGGGCGCGCAGGCGTGGTCCGCATCACACTTCGTGCCTTCGAAGTTGTCTGTCAGGCACGCTGCAATCCCAAGCGCGGCGACCGCCACGAGGAGTCCGAGGGTTCGTCGCATCGCTAGAAACTTCCCCCGAGGGTTGCGGCGACGCCGGATGCGGTGGGGATGATCGCGGCGTGCACGGCGTCACCGCCCGAGTCGCGCGTGAGCATCCAAACGCCGATTCCGGTGACCACCGCGCCAGCGCCCGCGATCGCATAGCCCGCGATCGCCTGCGTCTGCGCCGCGCTGCGCTCCTTCTGCGCGTCCTCGAAAAACACGTCGCCCAGATTCTTCGCCCGGGTGTTCCAGCCGTTCGCGGTGATCAACGCGAACGCACCGCCGCCCAGAAGCATCGCCCCGCCGAGCGCCGTGACGCCGATCGCCGGACCCTTCGAAGGTCCGCTCTTCTCCAGGACGACGGGCTCATCGCGATGAGGTGGCGGCTCGGGCTCCGTCGGCTTCACCTCCTGCTTCGGGACGTCCGGCGTCTTCTGCACCACCTCGGGCGCGGCCACCGGAATCGCAGCCGCGAGCTTCTGCGCCATCTGCTTGAGCTCGTCGCCGAGGTTGTCCTCCGCGACCAGCGCGCCTTCGCGATCGAGCGCCTTGCCGTTCTCGCTGTCCAGCACCCGAAGGTCGAGCCGCCGCTGCCTGCCGACGCGCCCCAACGATCCGACGACGACAAAGCGCGCACCCAACGCCCCGGACAGCTCCGCGAGACAGCTCGCCGAGGACTCGGAGCAGCCGAGCAGCTGCTTCTGACGCTCGAGCCCCACCAGCGCCGAGACGTCGGAGGCGCTGATGATCTCCAGCCGCTTGTCGTGGCCGAGCTCGGTGACCAGCGCTTCGGTCATCACGTCCGCGGTGCCGGCGAGAGCCGGTTCGAGGGGCTTCACCTGCAGCACCGCGACCTTGACGGTCGCCGCGTGAGCCAGCGAGGCGACGAGCAGACTGCCGAGCAGAAATCGCATGGAGGGTGAACGCTACTCCGAATGCCCGCCGACCCGGGGTCCGAGAGCGTCCAATCGCAACTGAAGCAAATCTAATGAATCAATAAATGGCGTGAACCTGTCCTTTGCGGGGCCTGCCGGAGTGCGCTACGAGAAAGGGCGACATGCCGATCATTCCGGACGAGTTTCTCTCGGGCGCAAACATCGACTTCATCGAGGGGCTGTACGCGCGATTCCTCGAGGATCCCAACGCCGTGGATCCCAGCTGGCGCGAGCTCTTCGAGCAACAGTCCGGTGGCCGCCCCATCTACACCGAAGAGAGCGGTCAGCCCGCCGCGCTCCGCCAGAAGCCGGTGACGAGCAACGGCAACGGCAACGGGCATCACAAGACCAACGGGAACGGAAACGGCAACGGCAATTCCGGCTTCCAGCACGTGCAGCTGAGCCAGCCGGTGGATGGGCAGATGGGCGTGGAGAGCACGCGCACGCCGGTGCCGAACATCGCGCAGGGTTACGCGCAGCAGAGCTACGCCGCGCCGTCCGCCGAGAACCTGTCGTTGCAGGCGCGAGTGGACCAGACGCTCTACGCGTTCAAGCTCCGAGGGCACCTGCTCGCGACGATTGATCCGCTGGGGCGTCCGCGGCCGCCGCTCGAGCACGTAGCGGACTTCGGCATGGTGAGCCGCAATCACTTCACGCCTGAAGAGCTGGAGACGGTCGTCTTCACCGGCGAGTCGATGCCGATGAAGCAGGCGAAGTTGAAGGACCTGCTCGAGTGGCTCCGCGCAACGTACTGCCGCAGCATCGGCGTCGAGTTCATGCAGATTTTGAACTCACAGTCGCGCCGCTGGCTCGGCCGGACGATGGAGCATTCGCAGAACCGGACCGACTATTCGAAGGCGGAGCTGAAGGAGATCTTCGAACAGCTCTGCCTCGGTGACGGGCTCGAGACGTTCCTGCAGAAGAAGTACGTGGGCGTGAAGCGGTTCTCGCTCGACGGTGGTGAGTCGCTGATCCCGATGCTGCACTCGTTCATCGAGCGCGCCGGCGACTTCGACGCCAAAGAAATCCTGATCGGCATGGCGCACCGCGGCCGCCTGAACGTGCTCACCAACATCCTGGGCAAGAGCGCCGATCAGCTCTTCAGCGAGTTCGAGCACCAGTACGATCCGAAGAAGTACCTCTCGCGCGGCGACGTGAAGTACCACATGGGCTTCTCGTCGGATTACACGACGAAGACCGGCAAGCAGATCCACCTGTCGATGGCGTTCAACCCGTCGCACCTGGAGGTCGTCGATCCGGTCGTCGAAGGAAGAGCGCGGGCGAAGCAGGAGCGTGCGCTCGACAAGACCGGCGCCGCGGTGATCCCGGTGCAGATCCACGGCGACGCGGCTTTCGCCGGACAAGGCATCGTGCCGGAGACGTTCAACCTGGCGCGCATCCCCGGCTACTTCACCGGCGGCACGATCCACATCGTGATCAACAACCAGGTCGGCTTCACCACCGACCCGGAAGAGGGCCGGTCGTCGATGTACTGCACGCAGATGGCGCAGATCCTCGACATCCCGATCTTCCACGTGAACGGAGACGATCCGGAAGCGTGCGTGCACGTGATGCGGCTCGCGACCGACTATCGGTCGAAGTACCAGAGCGACGTCGTGATCGATCTGAACTGCTTCCGCCGCTACGGCCACAACGAGGGTGACGAGCCCGCGTTCACTCAGCCGAAGATGTACGAGATCGTCCGCAGCCGCCCGTCGGTGCGGAAGCTTTACGGCGACCAGCTCGTCGCGCGCGGCGCGTTCACGCAGAACGAGATCGACGAGATCTGGAACGGCACGCTGCAGAAGTTCGAGGACGCGCTCGCTCGAATCAAGCAGAAGCCCGCGTACAAGGAGGTCAGCTTCCTCCAGGGTCTGTGGAGCCAGTACCGCGGCGGGGCGGATTCGGAAACGCCCGAAGTCGACACCGGCGTCGCGAAAGAGAAGCTGAAGCAGTACCTCGAGAAGCTGTCGGAAGTTCCGGAAGGGTTCACGCCACACGCTGACGTGAAGCGCACCGTGCTCAACGTCCGGAAGGATCAGGCGGACGAGAAGCGGAAGTTGCCGTGGGCGCCCGCGGAGATGCTCGCGTACGCGTCGCTCCTCGATGAGGGCTATCGCCTGCGGCTCACCGGCCAGGACACGGAGCGCGGCACGTTCACGCACCGTCATGCCGTCATTCACGACGTGAAGACCGGCGCGAAGTACCGGTCGCTCAATCAGTTCGCGAAGTCCGAAGGCGCGGCGCAGGTCATCAACAGCCCGCTGTCAGAGATGGGCTGCCTCGGGTTCGAGTTCGGCTACTCGCTGGACTACCCCGACGCGCTCGTGATCTGGGAAGCGCAGTTCGGCGACTTCACCAACAACGCGCAGGTGATCGTCGATCAGTTCATCGCAGCGGCGGAAGCGAAGTGGAGCCGGCTCACCGGGCTCACGATGCTGCTTCCGCACGGGTACGAAGGTCAGGGACCGGAGCACTCCTCCGCTCGTCTCGAACGGTTCCTCGAGCTGTGCGGCCAGGACAACATGCAGGTCTGCTACCCGTCGACCCCCGCGCAGATCTTCCACCTGCTGCGTCGGCAGGTGGTTCGTCCGCTGCGAAAGCCGCTCGTGATCATGAGCCCGAAGAGCCTGCTGCGTCGGCCCGGCGTCGAGTCATCGCTCGATGAGCTGACGACCGGAAGGTTTCAGCGGCTGATCGCCGATTCCTCCGCGGATCCGAAGAAGGTCACGCGGCTCATCCTCTGCAGCGGCAAGGTCTTCTACGATCTCAACGACTGCCGCGTTGCGGAGAAGATCGAGAACGTCGCGATCGCTCGCGTCGAGCAGCTCTACCCGTTCCCGAAGCAGCAGGTCGCCGCGTTCCTGAAGCAGTACCCGAACGCGAAGGAGCTGTTCTGGGTTCAGGAAGAGCCGAAGAACATGGGGAGCTGGCGATACGTCTATCCGCTGCTGCAGGAGCTGCTCGCGGAGATCAAGCACGCGTCCACGCTCGGCTATGTCGGCCGAATCGAGAGCGCGTCGCCGGCCACCGGCATCCTCGAGGCGCACAACATCGAGCAGAAGCTCATCGTCGACGAGGCGCTCAAGGCGAAGTGGTAGCGCGTCACCGCACCGGCGGCGCCGAATAAATATCCGCGCCGCCCACGCCTCCGTCGCGCTGCGCGTGGAAGTACAGCGTCGCGTCGCTCGCGAAGAACGGACCGCAGGCGGCGAGCCCCGGCGGCTCCGCGATATCCAGCGGCTTCGCCGTGGCGCTCCCTCCATCCAGCGGCGCGCCCCACACGTAAAAATCCGGCGGCGCCCCTCCGTCTCTCGAACGGAACGAGCAGAAGGTGATGAAGCTCTCGCCCGGCGTCTGACTGGGCTCGTTGTCTCTGGTCGACGTCCCGAAGCCCGGAAGCACTCCGGCGTCACCATCGAACGGCGCGGCGCGATCGACGCGGCGGGTCCGGTAGAGGTCTCCGTTCCCGAACGTCGTGCGATCGAAGTACAGCGTGAGCCCGTCGTCGGTGAGTGACGGACCGCCTTCGTGGTTGTTCGTGTTGAGCTCGGCGACCTCGAGCGGCGCGTCGTACTGCCCGGCATCCTCGTTCCAGAACGCGTGGAACAGATCGTGGTTGTTGGTCCCGGTCAGCCGGTTCGACGAGAAGAAGATCTCATCGCCCTTCGCCGAGAGCGCGGGGTGCCACTCGTTCGACGTCGAGTTCAAAGTCGTCAGCTCATACGGCGTCCCGAACGGCGCGCCCGCATCGGTTCGCTTCGCGCAGTAAAGGTCCGCGTTTCCCGTTCCGCCGTCGCGCGTCGAGGAGAAACAGAGCGTCAGCAGATCGTGCGTCAGCGTCGGATGCTGATCATCCGCGGGCGAGTTCACGTTCTCGAGCAGCGACGGCGCCCCCCAGCTCCGCACGAGCTCGTTGGGCCGCCCGGCATCGGGCAGTCCCGCGTCGAAGCCCGCGTCCACTCCTGCGTCTTCCTCACCGGCATCGACGCCTGCGTCCGATTCGCCTCCGCCCGCATCGACGGCGACTCCCGAGTCCGGCTCCTCCCCGGTGCCGTGCTTCGCAGGTTCAGACGAGCAGGCCAGCAGCGGGAGCAGAGCGACAACGATCCAACGGGAGCGCATGGGCGGTTGATACCACTTTGATCAAAAACTGCCCCTTGGGGCGCGGGCCTTGTTAGAAGTTTCGGCCGCAACGCAACCGTTCGAGGTACCGAAACAATGGCAGTCGACCTGGTCGTTCCGACTCTGGGCGAATCCATCTCAGAAGCAGTCGTCGGCAAGTGGAACAAGAAGCCCGGCGACGCCGTGAAGGCGGATGAGCCGCTCGTGGTGCTGGAGACCGACAAAGTCACCGTCGACGTCCCCGCGCCCGCCGCCGGCACGATGGAGAGCATCAAGTTCAAGGAGGGCGACAAGGTGAAGGTCGGCGAGGTGCTCGGCACCATCGCTCCCGGCGCCGGCGGATCGGTCTCGAAGCCCGCTGAGAAACCCGCTCAGACTCCCGCCGCTGCGGTTGCAGCTTCAACCTCCGGAGAAGGCGCGAAGGCCACCCCGGTCGCGCGCAACATCATGGAGGACAAGGGGATCGATCCTGCCAAGGTGAAGGGCACCGGCCCCGGCGGACGCATCCACAAGGACGACGTGCTGCAGTACGGAAACGGCGCGGTCGTCGCGAAGCAGCCCGAGCCCACCCGAGCGCCGCCCGTTCCCTCCGGCCCTCGTCAGAACGCGGAGCGCGAAGAGCGCGTGAAGATGACGCCGCTGCGAAAGCGCGTCGCCGAACGGCTCCTCTCCGCTCAGCAGAACGCCGCGATCCTCACGACCTTCAACGAGGTCGACATGGGCGCGGTGATGGCCCTGCGCAAGCAGTACCAGGACGGCTTCGTGAAGAAGCACGGGGTGAAGCTCGGCTTCATGAGCTTCTTCGTGCGCGCGACGATCGAGGCGCTGAAGGCGTTCCCCTCGGTGAACGCGGAGATCTCCGGCGAAGAGGTCATCTACAAGCACTACTACGACATCGGCGTGGCGGTCTCCGGCACGCGCGGGCTCGTGGTCCCGGTGCTACGCGACGCGGACAGGCTCTCGATGGCGGAGCTGGAGAAGCAGATCGCCGCCTACGGTGAGAAAGCCCGAGCGGACAAGCTGACCCTCGCGGACCTTCAGGGCGGCACGTTCACCATCTCGAACGGCGGCATCTTCGGCTCGATGCTGTCCACGCCGATCCTGAATCCGCCGCAGACCGGCATCCTCGGCATGCACAACATCGTCGAGCGCCCCGTCGCGAAGAACGGCGAGGTCGTGATCCGCCCGGTGATGTACCTGGCGCTCTCGTACGATCACCGGTTGATCGACGGCCGCGAGGCGGTGCAGTTCCTCGTGCGCATCAAGGACTGCATCGAAGATCCGAGCCGAATCCTGCTGGAGATTTGAAATTTCCCGCTGGGCAAAAGCACTCAGACTGACCCTGTCACGTGATTGAAAATGATCCGGGTCGGACTGGACCTTCTTGCAGCAGGCGAACTAAGACCTACACCGCCTTCAGCCAAATAGGGACTGAGGCGTCGCGGCGGGGGTGCCGCGAGCTAACGAAAGAAGAGCAGAGCATGGCGACTGGTACTGTGAAGTGGTTCAACGACGCGAAGGGCTTCGGATTCATCACCCAGGACGGCGGTGGTGAAGACGTTTTCTGCCACCACTCCGCGATCAACATGGACGGGTTCCGCACGCTGGCTGAAGGCCAGAAGGTGCAGTTCGACGTCACCAAGGGCCCGAAGGGGCTGCAGGCGCAGAACGTTCGGGCGATCTAGTCAGCTCGCCAACGGCTTAACCCGGTAGGCCCGCCAGCTCCGCTCACGGAGCGGCGGGCCTTCTGCTTTTCTGGGGTGCGTGAAGCCGAACCGCCCAGTGCCGCTCGCGATGGAGGAGGTGCTCCGACGCACCGAAGCGGTGCTTGGCAAGATCCCCACCGCGTTCGAGCTGTTCGGACTTCTTCTCCTCTCGGCGTTCTTCGTGTTCGTGCCGGTGGGCGAGCTGCTCGCGGATCCGCGGCCGGTTGGGCTCGCGGTGTTGTCGCTCACGCCGGTGTTCCTGTTCGCGCCGTTCGTGCTGCGGCGATTCGGCATGAAGCGCGCGCG
>JBJMQN010000749.1:0-2916 GCA_045802665.1 Myxococcaceae bacterium
CCGAAGCTCGCCCGGGTGCACCTTCGTCTCCGCGTGCGACGGAATCGCCTGCATCCGCACCGGGCAGAACGGATGATCGCGATCGATGAGCGACAGGTAGTAGGGGCTCACCCCCAGCCGGAAGATCGACGCGGTCTCGACGCAGCCTCTGCGCTCGTCGTCCGTCAGCGGGATGATCTTCTCCAGCGCCTCCACGCCTTTGACGGCGTGCCGCATCTGCCAGCGCCAGTCGGACCACTCACCAGACGTCGCGTCGGGAAAGAGCAGCCGCCACGGCTCGTCCGCTCTCGACTCGACGATCTTGAGGGCTGCCTTCTCGCTCACGGCGGGAGCCTTACGCGCTGAGCTGCGTCCGCCAATACGCCTTGCCCTCTTCAGGCAGCGTGTAGATCGGATCGAAGTACTCGTACTTGCGAGACAGCGCGTCGGGATCGTTCAGCTCGATGCCCGTGCGGTAGTTCTTGGTCCAGTACGAGATGCCCTTCACGCGGTCGTATTCGGCGACCTGATGCACCCAGCGCTTCCCGACGAACGGCACGTCACAGACGATGCGCGGCGTCGCGAACCCGGGCAGGTAGCCCATGATGTCGTGCTGAAGCTTCTGCGCTTCCCCCACCGACATCCGCCAGTGCTCGGAGTTGGGGATCATGTCGCACATGTAAAAGTAGTACGGCAGGATCTTCGCGTTGTCCGCGAGCGTGAAGCACAGATCGAGCAGATCCTTCGGCGTCCCGTTCACCCCGCGCAGCAGCACGCCCTGGTTGCGGACGTCGCGGAAGCCAATCTCAATCAGCTTTCGCACCGCCTTCGCCACGAGCGGCGTGAGCTGGCTCGCGTGATTGGCGTGCGTGTGGATCGCGAGATCCACGCCGCGGTCGAACGCCTTCTTCGACAGCCGCTCCAGCCCGGCGATCACGCTGTCCTGCAGGAAGTGCTGCGGCAGGCCAATCAGACCCTTCGAAGCGAGCCGGATGTCCTTGATGTTGGGCAGATCCAGCAGCGAGCTCACGAACGGCTCGAGCGTCTGAATCGGCAGGTTCGCGATGTCGCCGCCGGACACCACCACGTCGCGAACGCCGGGCGTCGCGCGCAGGTAGTCGAGGATCTTCGCGTAGCGGTCCTTCTGCTCCAGCGAGAAGCGGTGCTTGTCCACCTGCGGCACGTCGTTGCCGACCATGTCCATGCGCGTGCAGTGACCGCAGTACTGAGGGCAGGTCACGAGCAGCTCAGCGAGGACCTTCGTCGGATACCGGTGCGTGAGCCCTTCCACCGCCCACATGTCCGCTTCGTGCAGCGAGTCGCGGGTGGACTTCGGGTGGCTGGGCCACTCGGGGTCGCGGTCCGCGAAGGCAGGCAGCATGTAGCGGCGAACGGGATCGTTCCAGAGATCCTGCTCGTTCATCGTGTTCAGCATGTGCGGCGGGATCAGGATCGACATCGTCGCGCGCTCGCGCTGATCCTTCTCGATGCTGAACATCAGGTCGTCCGGCATCAGCGGCCCGAACACGGCCTTCAGCTCACGGAGATTCTTCACCGTGTGCTTGCGCTGCCAGAGCGCGGACTCCCAGTCCGCCTTCGTCGCGGTCTTGAAGCCGGGCAGACGCGTCCAGTCCGGCTCGATGAACTGCCGGTCGAGCGGATACTTGAAAGGCTGTGCTGCCGGCGAGCTCTCCCGCCGGACTGCTTGCGTGGCTGTCTGCATGGGCTCTTTGTACGGCTATTCGAGGCGAATGTTGATGAGCTTCGCCACGTTCTCTTCGTCAATCGACACCTTCTGCGGCGGACTCTTCTTACCGTCGGGCGTCTTGAAGATGATCGTATGAGCGCCAACAGGCAGCACGAGCGGATTATTCAGCGCCGCGGGCGTCACCCGGTTGCTGTTCTTGCCGTCCACCCAGATCTGCGCGCCCGCCGGCTGTGAGCTGCAGGCGAGCTTGCCCTGCGCCTTCGCCGAGGTCTTCTTCACCACCGGCTCCTTCGGCGTCTCTTTCACCTTCGGGTTGTCCTTCGGGCGGTCGGAGACGACGGGCTGTTTCTCCGCCACCTTCTCCGGCTCCCTCTCGAGCCGCACGTCGACGTCGACCACCGGATCGCCCGAGTAGCTCACGGTTCCGGACGCAGGCTTGAACCCCGCGCGCTTCCCCGTCCAGGTGTAGCTCTTGCCGATCTTGAGCTCCGAGGCCTTCGCGTTCGGCGTCTTGCCGATCGACTTGCCGTCGAGCGAGATCTCCACGCCGTCGTCGCCCGAGAACTTCGCGCTGAACACGGTGGGCGCCGGCGGGGTGTTCTCCTTCGGCGGAGTCTTCTGCGTGTCGGGGGTCTTCTGCGCGACCTCGTCCGGCGTCTTGGCCTGGTCCTTCGGCAGATCCTTAGGCAGATCTTTAGGCTGGTCCTGGGGGACTTCCTTCGCGATCGGCGGCTCTTCCTTCGGGACCGCCTTGGGCTCAGGGTCCAGGTTCAGCGCGAACATCGTCTGCTGGCCCTTCTTCACCGTGAACCGCTTCTTCGCGGTCACGTAGCCTTCCGCCTGCGCGACGACTTCGTACTCGCCCTCGGCGAGCTCCTTCACCGTGCCGTTGGCCACCTTGGTGCGGTTGATCGTGACCGTCGCATCCGACGGCATCACAGACACCGGCACCGGCACCGTGGACTTGCCACCCAGCGCGATCACCAGCACGACGACGAGGAGCAAGACCCCGCCCGCCGCGATGCCGATGATGCCGAGCTTCTTCTTGTCCGCGAGCAGCGCCTGCAACGCGCTCTCGCCGGTGACCTTCTCCGCCGGAGCCATGCGAGGCCGGAACTTGGGCTCCGCGCGCGTCTTCGGCTCGTGACCGACGCCCGGCATGGAGCCCGTGGGCTCATCGTCCTGCTCACCGAGCTCTTCCTGCTCGTCCCTCGCCGCCTCCGCCTCGC
>JBJMQN010000750.1:0-5403 GCA_045802665.1 Myxococcaceae bacterium
CGCCATTCGTACAGGCACGCCGTTCGCCACCTGATCGAGGATCACGCTCCGGGGACCGTCCGCGACGTCGGAGGCGAGCTCCACTCCGCGGTTGATGGGGCCGGGGTGCATCACCACCGCGCCGGCTTTCAGCTTCGTCACGCGCGCGGCGTTGAGCCCGAACATCCGGGCGTACTCCGAGGCGGAGGGGAAGAGCGCTTCGGTCTGACGTTCGAGCTGAACGCGCAACATCATCACCGCGTCCACCGAAGGCAGCAGCTCGTCGAAGCGGCCCGTCGTCTCACAGAGCTCGTCGAGCCCCACCGGCAGCAGCGTTGGCGGTCCGCAGCAGATGACCTTCGCGCCCAGGGTCTTCAGCCCGAAGATGTTGGACCGGGCCACGCGGCTGTGGAGGATGTCGCCCACGATCGCGACGACGCGGCCGTCCAGCTTTCCGAGCTTCTCCCAGAGCGTGAAGGCGTCCAGCAGTCCCTGAGACGGATGCTCGTGCGTGCCATCGCCTGCGTTCACCACCGAGGCCCGGATGTGGCGGCTCGCGAGCAGCGCAGCGCCGGAGCTCATGTGGCGGATCACGATCGCGGAGACGCCGAGCGCATCCACGTTCCGCACGGTGTCCAGAAACGTCTCGCCCTTCGCCGCGCTGCTGCCCTGCGCGGTCCAGTTGAGGACCTCGGCGCCGAGCAGCTTCGCCGCGATCTCGAACGAGCTGCGCGTGCGCGTGGAGTTCTCGAAGAAGGCGTTCGCGACGACGCGCCCGCGCAGCGGAATGGGCACGGAGCGCTTGGAGAGCGCCGCCTTCAGCTCCTCGGCCCTCGAAAGCATCGACTCCAGCTCCGCCCGCGGCACACCTTCGAGGCCGACGAGGTGGCGGGAGGTCACCTCAGCGGACCTTCCTTGACGATGTGGAAAGTGAGCGTCTTCTCTTTCTTCGTCGGCCAGAGCGTGATCGTTCGCTGATAATCGACCTCCACCGAGAGAATGCTGTGCACCTCGTCACGGACGATCCGAGCGTTCTCCGTCTTGAGCGCCAGCCCCGGCTTGACCGAGGAAACCCCGTACTGATCGACTTCGACGTGCGTTCCCACTCCCGGGTTTCCGCCGCCGCCGTTCGACTTTTCGAAGAACAGGCGCATCAGTTGCTCGTCAGGGTATTCCTTGATCTTCGCGCGGTTGAAGGTCTCCTGCGCAGCCTGCTTGAGCTCGCTGTTGTCGAGGTAGACGGGCCCGTAATTGATGCCCCAGAAAGCGGCGCCCAGAAGCGCCGCGAGCAGGATGACATGAAGAACTCCGACTTTGCCGCGCGCGTTCACGAGGGCAGCGGATAGCAGCGGCCCGTCCGGACCGTCAAGCGATCAACGAACGGGGAGAAACAGCCGGTCCGTGCGCAACCCGGTGCCGCCGAACAGGGAGCTCATGAACCCGCCGTTCGACAGGGAGAGCCAGATCACCATCGCCTTGCCCTTGATGTTTCCGTAGGGGACGAAGGTGAGCTTCTCGGTGCACTTGCCGAACGCGGTGCCGAGCCCGAAGCGGCTGTCGGAGCTGTTGTCGCGGTTGTCGCCCATCACGAACACCATCTTGTCGGGGACCGTGAACGGCTCGCCGTTGTTGAAGGTGGCGCAGTTGCTGGCGGGGCTCTCCAGCGTGGGGTGCTCGTGCCCGGAGAGGTTCTCCTCGTAGAGCTGCACCGCTTCCGAGCTCCACTCCTTCGACTGCTGATCCTGATCCATCACCTGGAAGCGATCGTTCACGAGCTTGCGGGGCTGAGCCTGTCCGTTGATGTAGAGGACGTTGTCGCGCAGCTCGACGTGGTCGCCCGGGATCGCGATGACGCGCTTGATGAAGTCCAGGTCCGTGTTGACCGGGTTGTTGAAGACGATCACGTCGCCGCGCATGGGCTCGCGGACGATCTTGAACGGCACCACGTTCATGAACGGCAGCCGCACGCCGTAGATGAACTTGTTCACGAAGATCTGATCGCCGATGGCGAGCGTCGGGATCATCGAGCCGGAGGGGATCTTGAACGGCTCGATGACGATCGTGCGGATGAGCATCGCGATGGCGAACGCCTTCACGAACCCGATCACGAAGTCCGCGCCGTATTTTTTGCGGCCGAGCTCCTTCTCCATGAAGGTGCCCAGCGCCTCGGTCGCCTTGTGCAGCGCTTCGGCGTCGGTGCCCGGGTAGAGCTGCTCGACCGTGAGCGCGAGCTCCTGGGCGCGTTTGCGCAGTGGCTCTGACACGACGCGGGAGGCGAAGACGCCATCCAGCTCGGAGAGGGCCTCGCGCGACTCGTGCCGGGCGGCGCGCAGGTTGCCCCACTTGCTCACGCCGTAGCGCAACACCGCGAGGGCGATGAGCGCCGCGACCGCGAGCAGCCCGAACGCATCCATCAGCGGCTTCAGCGCTTTGTAGGATGGCGTGTAGAGCTCCACGATCACGATGTAGAGCGCGAAGAGCGCGCCGAAGACGGTGACGGGGGCCCAGAGGCTGAAGCAGCGCTCGCGCCAGAGGGTGCGTTTCACCTGCGCGCGCTGCTCGGGCGTGAGGGCCGCCTCGACCTGAGGGAGGAGCGGCTGAGGCTTTGAGGTCTCGGGTGCGGCCGCGACCGCGGATGCGTCCTTCGCCATAAGCCTGGTCAGTCCTCCGTCTTCAGCACGGCGAGGAAGGCTTCCTGCGGAATTTCGACGGTGCCGACCTGCTTCATCCGCTTCTTGCCCTCCTTCTGCTTCTCGAGGAGCTTGCGCTTGCGGCTGATGTCGCCGCCGTAGCACTTGGCGAGGACGTTCTTGCGCATGGCGGAGATGGTCTCGCGCGCGATGACCTTGCTGCCAATCGCCGCCTGAATCGCGACCTCGTACATCTGCTTCGGGATGACTTCCTTCAGCTTCTCGCAGACCTCTCGGCCGCGCTGATACGCGCGCTCGCGGTGCACGATGATCGAGAGCGCGTCCACCGGATCGCCGTTGATCAGGATGTCCAGCTTGACGAGGTCCGCTTCCGAGTAACCGGCGAGGTCGTAGTCCAGCGACGCGTAGCCGCGGCTCACGGATTTGAGCTTGTCGAAGAAGTCGAACACGACCTCGGCGAGGGGCATGTCGTAGGTGACCTGCACGCGCGTGCCGGAGCTGCCGAGGTACTTGATGTCCTTCTGCACGCCGCGCCGGTCCTGGCACAGCTTCAGGATCGCGCCGAGGTGATCGTTCGGGACGTGGATGTGGCACGTGAGGATGGGCTCCTCCATGTGCTCGATGTTCTGCACCGGAGGCAGCTTCGCCGGGTTGTCGATGAGGATCGGGTCGCCCTTGTGGCCGAAGACTTTGTAGACCACGGACGGCGCGGTGGTGATGAGGTTCAGGTTGTATTCGCGCTCGAGCCGCTCCTGGACGATCTCCATGTGGAGCAGGCCGAGGTAGCCGCAGCGGAAGCCGAAGCCCAACGCCGTGGACGACTCCGGCTCGTACGTGAACGCGGAGTCATTCAGCTTCAGCTTGCCGAGCGCGTCGCGCAGGTTCTCGTACTGATCGGAGTCGATCGGGAAGATGCCGCTGAACACCATCGGCTTCACTTCTTTGAAGCCGGGGAACGATTCAGTCGTGGGGCGCGCAACTTCAGTGACCGTGTCGCCGACCTTCGCGTCCGCGATCTCCTTGATGTTCGCGACGAGCACGCCCACTTCGCCCGCCATGAGCTTCGGAACCGCCTTGGTGAACGGCGCGAACACGCCGAGCTCCTGGACCTCGAACTCCTTCTTGTTGCTGAAGAGCTGGATCTTCTGCTTCGTGGAGAGCGTGCCTTCGATGATCCGGACCAGCATCACGACGCCGCGGTAGCTGTCGTACCAGCTGTCGAAGATGAGCGCCTTGAGCGGCGCGGAGGGTTCGCCCTTCGGAGAGGGGACCACGCGCACGATCGCCTCGAGGATCTCCTCGATGCCGATGCCCTCTTTCGCCGAGGCAGGGACCGCGTCGCGGCCGTCGAGGCCGATCACGTCTTCGATCTCGGATCGCGTGCGCTCCACGTCCGCGGACGGCAGATCGATCTTGTTGATCACCGGGATGATCGCCAGATCGTGATCCAGCGCCATGTACACGTTCGCCAGCGTCTGCGCTTCCACGCCCTGCGACGCATCCACGACGAGCAGCGCGCCTTCGCACGCGGCGAGCGAGCGGGAGACTTCGTACGCGAAGTCGACGTGGCCCGGTGTGTCGATCAGGTTCAAGACGTACTGCTTGCCGTCCTTGGCCGTGTAGTTCATCCGCACGGTCTGGGCCTTGATCGTGATGCCGCGCTCGCGCTCGAGCTCCATGTTGTCGAGGAACTGAGCCTGCGCTTCCCGCTTCGTCACCGTCCCCGTCTTGTCGAGCAGCCGATCAGCCAGCGTGCTCTTGCCGTGATCGATGTGGGCGATGATCGAGAAGTTGCGGATGTGTGCGTTTTCGTTGGGCATCTGCGACGGCCAGCTCGCGCGGGCGGCGCGTGCCTAACACCTGAGCGGTGGAAAAGCCACGCTCGGTAAAGTGGGGGTGAACGCTCGGATTCGGCATGGAATGCCGTCGTGATCAGCGCAGCTCGCCTGCCCAGCGTGGCCGGGGCGCAAGACGGGTGGCTCGGCTACTCAACAGACGGCGCGCAGAAGCGGCACGCCGATCATCGCGGTACCCGGCTCCGCTACACCAGCTCGCGGCTCGGATTCTTGAAGTACTCGATCGTCCGCTTGAGGCCTTCAGGCAGCTGCACCTTCGCCTCCCAGCCGAGGACCTTCTTCGCGAGGCTCGGATCGATGCAGGAGCGGAGCTGCTCGCCCGGCTTGCCCGGCGCGTGGGTCGCCTTCTCTTTGCGGCCGGCGGCCTCCGCGAGGTGACGGTACAGCTCGTTGATGTCCGTCTCCTTGCCGGTGCCGATGTTGATCGCGCCGACGTAGTCCTTCTCGAACGCGAGGTAGTTCGCGCGCGCGACGTCGGGGCCGTACACGAAGTCTCGGCTCTGTTTGCCCTCGCCGAAGATCGTGCAGCCTTCGCCCTTCACGAGCCGCTTGCTGAAGATCGCCACGACGCCCGCCTCGCCGTGCGGATTCTGACGCGGCCCGTAGACGTTCGCGTACCGGAGCGCCACGTAGTTCAGGCCGTACTGCGCCTTGTAGTAGCCGAGGTACAGCTCGCCGGACGCCTTCGAGACTCCGTACGGGGAGACCGGGCGCGTCGGATGCGACTCATCCGCGGGGAACTTGTCCTGCTCGCCGTAGATCGCACCCCCCGTCGAGCTGAAGATGATCTTCTTCACTCCGGACTGACGCGCGGCTTCCAGCAGATTCAGGAACCCGAGGATGTTCGCCTCCGCGTCGAAGCGCGGATCCTCCACCGACTTGCGCACGTCCATCTGCGCAGCCAGGTGGCACATCAC
>JBJMQN010000751.1:0-3402 GCA_045802665.1 Myxococcaceae bacterium
CCGCGCCGTTGCAGTTGTCATCCGCGCCGTTGCTGCACGAGGACTCGGTGGTCGACGCGCTGCACACGCAGGAGGCGCCGGTACACACACCGCCGGAGGCGCTGCAGGACTTGCCGGCGCAGTTTGGATCCGCGCAGTCGATCAAGCCGTCACAGTCGTTGTCCGCGCCGTCAGCGCAGGAGGCCTCGGTCGGCTCCGAGAGCGCGCAGGCACACTGGCCGGCCTGGCACGTCTTCCCGGTGGCGCAGGTGAGGCCGGAGCAGGAGGTGTCGTCGCAGTCGATCTTGCCGTCGCAGTCGTTGTCCGCTCGATCGGAGCACTGGCCGGAGGCGATTCCTTCCACGGTGCCATTCGGGCAGACGCACTGATTGTTCGAGCAGGTGCTGCCGAACCCGTTGCAAGCCGAGCCCGCGCACAGCGGATCCGCGCAATCCACCTTCCCGTCGCCGCAGCGTTCGGGTGTCACGACCGTGCCGCCATCCGTAGTCGCGGCGCAGCAGGTGACGCCCCTGCAGACGCCGGCGCCGCAGCTTCGGTTGGTGCAGTCCCGGTCCGCGCAGTCGACGAGGCCGTCACAGTCGTTGTCGATGCCGTCGTTGCATGCGCTCTCGACCGTGGCGTTGCCGGGGCAGGCGCAGGTGTTGAGGCTCACGCAGCTGCGGCCATTCGCGTCGCACGTCTTGCCCGCGCAGTCCGAGTCCGCACAGTCGGAGAGCCCGTCGCAGTCGTTGTCCACGCCATCGTTGCACTGCGTCTCTGTCGTCGTCGATGCGCCGCTCGGACAGCAGCGAAGCCCCGAAGCGTCCTTCTTGCCGAGACACGACCCGCGCTGACAGCCGAGCTTCCCATCGCAGTCCAGATCGAGGTTCGACTCGCACGCCTCGGTGGCGTTGGGGTGGCGGCTGGGCGCGGTGTCGTCGCAATCGAACGGCGTGCCGTCCGGAAGCTGCGCGACGTAGCCGTCCTGATCCGAGTCCGTGCCCGTCAGCGTCAGGTTGACGACCGGGACCTTGTCCTTGGTTCCGAACGCGGAGTGCGCGAGCTCGGAGCGGGAGACCTCGATGCCGCTCGTGCAACCGCCCTTCAAGCCCGAGGCGAAGATGACGGCGTTCAGGCCCCACTCTTCCCGCCGGTAGATGGCGACGACGAGATCGGTGGGTGCGCTGTCCACCGGGAGCTCCACGGTGGAGGCGGGGCCGACGTGCTCGTCGGAGGCGGTGACGCGGACACAGTCGACCGGCGCTCGGACGGCGACGTTCACACGGATCGCGGCCTGATCGATGGGCGTCTTCGCGCAGCCAACCAGCGTCACGAGCGCGAACGCGACGAGCTTGAGCCGGGGAAGTGAAGACGGGGAGACGCGCACCGGCCTCGAGTCTACTTCAGCCTCGACGCTCAGGCCTGTGCTTCCACGCACTATCCCCGCGCATGCGGCTTCCACCCGAGCTCATCGAGAAACAGCCGGCACTCTTCGCGCAGTACCGGTTCGATCACCTTGCCGCAGGCGAGGATGTGTCCGGCCGTGAGAGAGAGCGGGTCTCCGCGGATGCCGCTCGCGACACCACCGGCCTCTTCGATGATGAGCGCCCCCGCGGCGATGTCCCACGGCTTGAGCCCGAACTCGAAGAAGCCGTCGAAGCGGCCGGCCGCGACGTACGCGAGATCCAGCGCCGCGCTCCCCATCCGGCGAATGCCCTGCGCCTTGCGGATGAAGCGATTGAACAGCCCCACCGGCGCTTCGGGCTTCTCGCGCACGTCGTAGGGAAAGCCTGTGCAGAGCAGCGCGCGATCGATCGTGGCGGTGGTGCTCACGCGAATCGGCGCGCCGTTCACGGTGGCACCCTGCCCTCTTCCGGCGGAGAAGAGCTCGCCGCTCATCGGATCGAAGATGACGCCCGCGAGCAATCCACCGGGCCCTTCGACGCCGACGCTCACGCAGAAGTGCGGCACCTGGTGCGAGTAGTTCGTCGTTCCATCCAGCGGATCGATCACCCAGCGAAAGCCGTCCGCGACGACCGTGCCTGAAGCGCCGCTCTCCTCGGCGAGGATTCGATGATCCGGATAGCGCTGGTTGATGAAGGAGATGATCTCCCGTTCGGACGCCTTGTCCGCGTCGGTGACGAGATCGATCCCGCCTTTGAACTCGATGGTGCGGATGTCGGTGTAGCGATCGCGGAGAAGCTGGCCCGCTTTTCGGGAGATGGTTTCAGCGGCGGCGCGGAGCTCCGCGATCATTTCCGCGGGCGGGATCACTCGCGCTTCTCTGCGAGGAGCGTTTCGATCTCGGTCTGATACTGCTGCAGGAACTCTTCCGCGAAGCCTTCATGGACGTGCCGGATGACGCCGCGCTTGTCGATCAGGAACGCGGTGGGCATCAGCTTCACCTTGAGCAGCTTCTCCGCGGTCTGTCCGTTGCGGTCCAACAGGATGGGCAGCGTGACCTTCGTCTCCTGCAGGAACTGCGGGATCAGCGACTGATCCTCGTCCACGTTCAGCGCGTAGATCTTCAGGCCCTTCTTTCCGTACTCCTGCTGAAGCGCTTCGTACGTGGGGAGCGCGTCGCGGCAGGGCTCGCACCAGGTTGCCCAGACATCCAGCAGCACGACGTTCCCGCGATCCTTGGCGAGGTCCACCTTCTGCCCGTCCGGATACTTCGGAAGCTCCAGCGAGAGCGGCGCCACGCTGTCGGTTGGGCTGCCGCCGGTGAGCGGGGGCAGCGGCTCGCGCTTCACGCAAGCCGACAGCGCGACGATGGCAGAGACAACGAGCAGCGTTCTCACTCAGGCACCTCCGGGCTTCGACTTGAGCTCGGCGATCAGCTTATCGATGAAGCCGCCGAAGCTGCCGTTGCTCATCACGAGGAGGAGATCTCCCGGCTTCGCCTCGGCTGCGACCTGCTTGACCATCGCGCCGACATCCGAGTGGCCGATGGACTCGATCCCGTGGTGCTTGATGTCCTCCACGAGCTTCGGCACATCGAGCTCTTCGCCCGTGGGCACCCGGTCCGTCTTCTCCGGCACCTTGATGAACACGCGCGAGGAGCCGCCGAAAGACTCCGCGTACTCGTGCTGGTGGATGTTGCGCCGGCTGGTGTTCGAACGCGGCTCGAAGATCGCCCACAGCCGCCGCGACGGATAGCGCCCCTTCACCGCCGCGATCGTCTCGCGCACTGCCGTCGGGTGATGCGCGAAGTCGTCGACGACCATCACGCCGTTCACCTCCGCTCGGACCTCCTGCCGCCGCTTTACGCCGGTGAACGACGCGAAGCCGTGGCGGAGTTCCTCGTGCGACAGCCCGTTTGACCACCCCGCCGCGTAGACGCCCAGCGCGTTCTCGACGTTGTGCGCGCCGCCCATCGGAAGGAGCACTTCGCTCTCGGTCTTGCCGCGATGAAGGACTTCG
>JBJMQN010000752.1:0-10611 GCA_045802665.1 Myxococcaceae bacterium
AAGCCGATCTGCAGACAGAACAGCGCGGTGGCGATCCAGAAGCCGATGACGATTCCGTTGGAGGGGGGCATGGTCATTTCCTTTGGTTGAGGCTCGGCGTCTCGACACCGAACTGCTTTGCGTACTCGTCGTTGAGCCGCTTCCACTGAAACTTCATCGCCTCGCCTCCGACGATTCGTCCAATCGGCTGATCCGCGAGCAGCCGCTCCAGGACGTCGAAGCAGATGTGCCAGCCGGCCGCGCCCATCGAGATGAAGTTGCGGTTGATGCTGTGCCAGAGCGTCAGCCGGGTGCCTCCACCCGAGCGCGGCTCGAGCTCCCAGCGCATGTTCTGGTCGCCCCAGTTGAACTCGAGCACCTTCGCGTTCTCCGCCCGCTTCACTTTGGTCTCGGAGACCATCGGCGTCGGCGCTCCGACGGTGGTGAGCTTCGCGGTGCCCACGCTGGAAAGGCTCCGGTCCGAATCGAACGGCGCCCATTCGTGGAGGTGCTCGGGCTCCGTGATCGCCTTCCACACTTTCGCAGGGGGATGAGCGAGATCGCGCACGAGGACCAGCGTCCACTGCTCTCCTTCTTTTCGAACCTCAGCGCCTGAAGCCTTGCCGGGCGCGTACTGCTCGCGGGTGTTCATTTCTTCTTTCCTTTCACGGCGGGGACTTTGTCCATGTTGTCGAGGTGTCGCTCCAGCGCATCGACGTGCTTCGACCAGAAGCGCCGGAACGGGATGAGCCACTCGTCGAGCTCCTTGAGCGGCTCGGGATTCAATCGGTAGACCCGGCGCTGCGCTTCGATTCGCGCTTCCACGAGCCCCGCCTTTCGCAGCACCTTGAGGTGCTTGGAGACAGACGGCTGCGACAGCCGGAGCTCGCGTTCGAGCTCGCCGACGGAGCGCTCAGCCGAGAGCAGCAGGCTCAGGATGGCCCGCCGGTTCGGCTCGGCGACGATGGCGAATGAGGATTCCACACGAGACATATAGCCATCGGCTCATATGCTCGTCAAGGCATATTAAAACACACTCGGTCAGCGAGCGAGCGATTGGCGCAACCTGCGTCTCGACGTTAAACGCGTGCCGTGCCCTCCCCGTGGATCGAAGACAGAATCGCCGGTCTACCGTGCCGCGTGCTGCTGCCGGAGCGGTATGAGCCGCAGCGTCGTCGCTATCCGCTCGTCGTCAGCCTTCACGGCAGCGGCGAGCGAGGCACGGACAACGTGGCTCAACTCCGCAACGGGTTGGACCTCTTCGAACGGCTCCGCGCCTCTCACCCCTGCATCGTCGTGGCGCCGCAGCTCCCGCGCACCGAGACGTTCGGCGGCATCTGGTACGGCGGAGACACGCCGGGGCAGCGGATGGCGATCGCGCTGGTGCGGGAGCTGCTCACGCGAAAGTCCGTCGACTCAAAGCGCCTGTATGGCGTCGGATTCTCGATGGGCGCGATCGGGCTCTACGACATGCTCGTGCGCTACCGGGGGCTGTTCACCGCCGCGGTGCTGATCGCCGGCGAGCTGGATCTGAAGGCGACGGAGCCGCTCGTGAACTTTCCGATGTGGAGCATCGTCGGCGGCCGTGACGAGAACGTTCCGCCGGACAGCGTCCGCGCGTTCGCTCAGCTCGTCATGGCTCGCGACGGGATCGCGAAGGTCACTGAAGTGGCGGAGGCAGGACATGAAGTCTGGCAGCACGCGTTCGCGCACGCGCCCGTCTGGGACTGGCTGTTCTCGCAGGTGCGAAGCTAAGCGTCCTTCCGATCAGCGGTGAGGAAGGGCTCCAGGTCCGCCCAGTTCTTCCCGACCCACACGCCGGTGACGAGCGGCACCTCCAGCTTGAACGCGTTGCGCATCGCCTCGGAGCAAACGCGGGCGGATTGCTCCAGCTCGCTCTCGCCCACTTCGAAGAGAACTTCGTCGACGACCTCGACGATCGGAAACGCGGAGAGCCCGGCCTTCTGAATCGCGCGATCGGCGTCCAGCAACGCGCGGCGTGACACGTCTGCAACGGACCCTTCGTGCGTTCCGCGCCGTGCCATGCGTTCGGCGTAGGACCGCAGCTGCGAGTCCAGCGACTCCAGGCCGCCGATGGGCCAGTGCCTTCCCGCGAGTGTCGTGATGTAGCCGCGCTCCTTCGCGAGCCGCAGCTGCTCATCCTGAAACTCGCGGACCTTCGCGTACCGGCGATCGAACCGAGCGAGGTACTCCTTCGCCTCTGCCGCTGAGACGCCGAGCTGCAGCGCCAATGCGCTCGCGCCCTGCCCCGCGAAGGTCGCGAAGTTGATCACCTTTCCGAGCTGCCGCTCGTCGGTGGTGATGTCTTCCGGTTTTTTCTCCAGCACCGCCGCGGCAGTCAGCCGGTGCATGTCGGCGCGGTCCCGCAGCGGGTCCACCAACGCCGGATCTTTCGTCAGATGCGCGAGCACGTAGAGGCCGAGCTGGCTGAAGTCCACCGACATGAGGAGCCGGCCGGGCTTCGCGACGAACGCGCGTCGAATCTCCGCCATCTCCGGCGTGCGACCGGGGACGCGGCTCAGGTCCGGGTTGGTGCTGATGATCTGCCCGTCGAACGAACGCGCCGGATAGAAGCGCGAGTGCACCCTTCCGTCCGCATGGATGCTCCGTCGCAGCGGCCGCACCCAGCTGTCGCCCAACCGCCGCACGAGCCGCCAACGGAGCACGCGCGAGACGATCGGATGAGCGTGCTCGACGCGTTCGAGCGCATCGTTCGAGGTGCTGTACCCGGTCTTGGTGTGGCTCACGACCGGAAGCTTCAGCTCCTCGAAGAGCACCTTCCCGAGCTGCGCGGAGGAGTTGATGTTGAAGCTGTGGCCCGCGAGCTTCTCGATCTCCGCCGAGAGCTCCTGTTCGATCCGTTCGAACGATGCCTCCGCTCGATCGAGCTGCTGCACGTCCACCGCGACGCCGAGCAGCTCCATCCGCACGAGCACATCCGAGATGGCGAGGTACTCCTCCATCAGCCGCGGCTCGACTCCGGTCTCGAGACGTTTGGAGATCGCCGCTGAGGCGTCGGCTCGTTCGGCTGCGATACGCGACGCAACCTCCACGGTGAGGTCCGACCAGCTCTTCCGATGCGTTCCAGTTCCGAGGACCTCGTCGTCGGTCTGAAGAGATCTGCCGAGCGCCTGCCTCGCGACCAGCCACAGCTCATGCGGCGCCCACCCGCTGGGCTGCGTGAGGTGCGACGCGCAGGCGGAGTCGTACGTGATCCCGCGCAGCTCGATGCCCTCGCGGCTGAATGCCACGCGAGCACCGACGAGATCGTGTCCTGATTTCGGCGCGCGCTCGTCCTTCAGCCACGCCGTGAGCGCGGAGAATCCGGGACTCTCTGTCTCGACGTAGAACGCCGCGCCCTCGCCTGCGGAGACCGCCACACCCTGAACGGCTTCGTCTGCATCTTCGATGAGCGGAAAGAACGACAGCTGGCCGCTGCCCAACGTCTTCAGCGCCGCTGCAACCTCTTCAACCGTGCGGCACACCGTGACCTTCGTCGCCTCGGCGGTGGAGAGCAGCAGCTCCACGAAGCCAAGCGCCTCGAACTCGGCGTTGAGACGAGCGGAGTCGAATCCCGAATACGTCGCGTCCTCGAGCTCCACCGGCAGCGGGCGATCTGACAGCCGCGCTCGAGCCAGATGCTCCGGAAGCTCCGCGCTCGCTGCGTCCAGCGCTTTGCGAAGCCGCCCTTCCAGCTCGCCCTTCAGCGCGTCCTCGATCGTCGCGTGCGCCTCGAGCAGCCCCGTCGCGCCCTTCGCGCCGATGCCCTTGATGCCCGGAACCTGATCGTCATCGCCGACCAGCGCGAGCCAGTCCGCGACGCGGTCCGGACCAACGCCGAAACGCTTGCGCACGATCTCCGGCGTGTAGCGCGCGTCCTTGTTCGAGTCGTACCACCACACCCGATCGCTCACGAGCTGCGCGTAGCGCTTGTCCGCGCCGACGATGACCACGTCGTCACCGCGCTGCAGCGCCGCTCGGCAGTACGTCGCGACGACGTGCTGTTCGTCCGCGGTCTCCACCACCCGAAAGCCGAGCACCTCGAGCAGCTGCGGCAACCGTTCGAGCTGAGGCACCAGCAGCTCGGGCCAGTCGCGGCTCTTGCGGTCGATGACGGCGATCGCCCGGCTCGGCGCTTTCCAGCTCAGCGCCTGAAGCACCGCGCTCGCGACGGCGAAGAGCCCATTCACCGGTGCGCCGTCGCGTGAGCGCCTGTCCGTCGGCACGACGAGGAACCCGCGCGCGAGCACGTTCGTGGCTGAGAGGATCAGCGTGCGTTCGCTCATCGCGACGACAATACGGCCGCGAAATCAGGCCGGAAGTTTTCAGTGGTGCGAGCCCATGCAGGACTACAGTCGGCTGCAGGAGGAGAATCTGTGAAAGCTCGACTCGCGGTGTCGGCAGTTGTCGTGGGTGGTTTGCTCGCGGTGGTCGCTTGTGGCGGCGGCAGTGGTGGAACTGACGGAGGGAGCGGAGGCGGCGCCGGTGGCGCGACGGGTGGCGGCGGTGGCGGTGGCGCCGGCGGAGGAGCCGGCGGGGGAACCGGTGGTGGCGCAGGCGGAGGAACTGGAGGCGGCGTGGGTGGCGGAGCGGGTGGTGGCACCGGCGGCGGCGCGGGCGGCGGTGGCGGCAGCGTCTGCACTGCGACGCCGCGCGATGCGGGCACTTCGACCGCGGGCGCCTGCACGACGGTGCTCGACGGCGGCTACACGAGCCTCTACGACGGCGGCTGGTCCGAGCAGCTCTCGGACATCAACGCGTGGGACTCCGATCACATGTGGGTCGTCGGCCAGGGCGGCCGCGTGCTCAAGTGGGACGGCGCGCAGTGGCTGCCCGATGACGCGGGTGTGAGCTCGAACCTCAACGCCGTGTGGGCTATCGCGCCGGACGATGTCTGGGCGGTAGGCGCGCAAGGCTCGGCGCTGCACTTCGATGGGACGAGCTGGACCGCGAGCACGGCGCTGACGAACGTGGACCTCGGCGACGTCTCTGCCTCGGCGTCGAACAATGTCATCGCCGTCGGCAGCACCTTCGCGTTCCACTACGACGGCTGCAGCTGGAGCCCGATGGCCGCGACACCGATCCCCACGACCTCGCTCAACGGCGTGTACGTCGCCGACGCCACGCACGCGTGGGTCGTGGGAGCGAACGGGAAAATCTTCCGATGGGACGGCAGCGCCTGGACGTCCGAGCAGGGCTGCAGCACCAGCACGCTTCGCGCCGTACACGGCACCGGCCCCACGGACGTCTGGGCGGTGGGTAACGCGACGGTGTGCCACTACGACGGCGCGAACTGGAGTCCGCTGGGGACGCTCAGCAGCGCGACCTGGTTCGACGTCTACGCGCGAAATGGCGAAGCGTTCGTCTCGGGCACGAACGCGAGCTACGCGGTGACCACGCGCTACTCCGGGACGTCATTCGCCGGTTACGTCGGGCCGACCTCCAGCCTCGCGGCCGTCACCGGAGTCACAGCGCCGTGCTCGGTGTTCTGGACGGGACCGGGCGCCGGTCTGTACCGGGCGCCGTAGCCTCGAGTTCCCCGCTCGCCGGCAGCTCTACCGGCGAGCGGCGCTCTACTTCGCGCGTCGGTAGTTGATCCGAAGATCGTTCACCCAGTTCACGTCGTCCTGGCAGAGCTGAGAGACGCCGACGATCGTGTCTCCGCCGTCCGCGAACGTGCCCGTGAAGCGCTGCGAGAACCCGGGCGCGATCCGCGAGAACTTCCACGCCGTCTCGTCGATGCTCACCTCGAAGACACGGAACACGCCGCGCGAATCGAAGTAGTGCATCGTCAGCTGCGAAGGCTCCGGCGCCCCTTCCGCGCGATCGCGATCGGTGAATCCGATGATCGACGTCGAGCCGGGAAACTCCGGATGATCCGTGGTGCTGCTCTGGATGAGGAAGCGCTCGCCCTCGAGCCACTCGATGTTCGACGTGCCGTGCACCACGAGCCCGGGGCGCATTGGATGGACCGCTTCAGTGTTCCAGCGCCCCACCAGCCGTCCGAGCGATTTCAATGACGCGTTCGCCTGTTCCATCAGTCATCCATCGTGAACGTCTTGTCCACCGTGCGGCTCTTGTGGGTCAGTTTGAGATGAAGCCGCGGGCTGGCCTCCTGATTGGCGACCAGAACCCTGAACGTGAAGATCGACTTCAGCTCCGACGACACCGAGGAGAAGGCGGCATCGAGCGAGGCGGTGTCGGATGCGCGGAAGAAACGATCATCCGTGAGCGTCTTCAACGCCTGCGCGTTCGGCTCTGCGCCGAGCCCGATCGCATAGATGCGGGTAGTACGTCGACCGGGGCGGTCGTGGAGGGCGTCGCGAGCAGCTTCCGGCGTTTCGTAGAGCGTGCTCGCCGTGTCCGTTCCATCAGTGAAGACGACGACCACGCTGGGTGCGGAGGTGGAGCCCGCGAGAACGCTTCCCACCGCGTCGTACAGCTTCGTCTGCGAAACGGACGTCTGAGTGGAATAGGGCTTGTAGCAATCGGTGACGATCTTCTTCGCGGTCTCCCTGCCGACGAACGACTCGTCCTTCCCGCAGTTCACTCCGACGTACTCGGGAACGCCGGGCTCGCTCGCGAACGCCGCTACGCGAATTGTCGCGGCCTCAGGCAGGGCATCGATGAAGCTGAGAACGGAGGAGCGGACGGCTTCGGTCGACCCGGACTCGGAAATGCTGAAGCTGCGATCCAACAGCAGATCCACCTGGAGCGCGGCGTCGCCTTCAATCAGATCGGCCCCGCCTTCGACGCCGGTCTCGCGATCGTTGACGGTCAGCGTCCCCGACAGCGTGTCCTTGTCGGTGATGGGCTGCCCCTTGTCCGTCGCCGTGAAGTACGCGTCGACAAAGAGGCAGTTCGACGATGCATCAGAGGCGCACCTGGCGATGCGATAGCCCGAGCCCTGAACGTCGATGCAGAAGTCTCCGCTGCAGTCCGAGTTGCCACAGCCGGATGCGAGCACAGCGGATGCGATGACGAGCACAATTCGCTGAATCATGGGGTCTCTCCATTCGCTTCGAGTTCGGCGGCGGCGGTCCTGGGTTCGTCGCGGATCACCGCGCGTAGCACGTCGGCGTAGCTGTCGACGACGTTCTCGGGCGGGAGCGCTCCACGTTCGGACAGGAGCCCGTGGACCTTGCGGAGGTTGAACCAGGGAATGCCCGGGTAGAGGTGGTGCTCGAGGTGGAAGTTGATGTTGTTGGGCGCGAAGAACCAGGCCTCGAACATGCTGCGCACGGTGCGCGTGCACTTCGCCTGATCCTCGGTGGGCTGCATGCCCGCGTGTTCGGCGATGCCGCGGATGCGGAGGATGACCTGGAGCGCGGTCATCTGCGGGAGCAGCCAGAGCAGCGGGTAGTAGAGCGGGTGTCCCGCGGCGGCCATCGCGCCGCAGATGGTGCCGTTCCACGCGAGCATCGACGCGATCGACACCCACGTCGGCACCGACTTCTCGCCACCCTCTTCCAGCTTCGCCTGACCCTTCGTCCGCTTCGTCGGCGCGATGAAGTGCCGCACGAACTTCACGTACGTGATGCCGCACATGTCGCGCATCAGCTTCCGATAGAAGCTCGCGCGGGTGATCGGATAGCCGCCGGTGATGCCGATGTCGGGATCATCCACCGCGAGCGGCTTCCGGTGATGGCGCAGGTGCGTCCGCCGATAGCCGTCCGCGAACAGGTGCACGCCGGACGCGAGGCAGATCTGCGAGATCCAGTCGTTGAGCTTTCGCGACTGAAACAGCCGCCGGTGCGCCCCGTCGTGGCTCAGCGTCGCGAGCGACTTCTGATGCCGCGCCATCAGGATGAAGCAGCCAGCCCAGACGAGCGGATGCGGCCAGAGGATGGCGGCGGCGAACGTGGCGGCGATTTGCGCGTACATCTTCGCGATGCAGAACCAGGTGCGCGCGGCGGACAGTCCGCTCAGCTCGGTCAGCTCTTCGCGGGTGAGTTTGAGCGCGGTGTCCGACGATTCGTAGGGGATCATCTCTTTGCTCCGGGGCTCCAACCTGCTCCAGCCCTGAGCGAGCCCTCGAGCTCGAGGCCGGGAATGACCTGCATCCAGAGTTCACGCGCGTCGCGGTCGTAGCTCACGAGCTCGTCCACCAACGTTTCGCGCATCCGCCCGCCGACCCATTGATCGGGGAGCAGTGGGTCCTGCTCGAGCCGGGCTATACATGCGCGCGCGACGTCGAACGTCTCCGCGAGCTGCGCTTCCGGGCCAAGCTTCGACAGCTTCACGCGGCTGGTCTGGATGAGCTGCCGCATGCGCAGGTAGTCCTTGGTCAGCGCCGAAGGAGCCCAGAGCGTGGGCCAGTGCGCGGTGGCGTCGCCTTCTCCCGTCGCGTCCACCGAGAGCAGCCGCGCCGAGCCGACGCGCGAGTTGAGCAGCGAAGTTCCGCCGCGCAGATTGTCCGGGCGGATCGCGAAGCCCGGTGACACCTCGCGGAAGCCGAGCCGCCGAAGTCCGTCGGGGACGTCCGCGCCGCGGCCTTGCACTTCGAACAGACAGCCGAGCCACCCGCCCTTCCAGGCTCGCACGGAGTGATTGAGCTCCTTGAACGGCACGAGGCCCGCGGCGGCAGCGGCGCGTTCCGACTTGAGCCGGTAGCGGCCGCGTTCGTCGCGGAGCAGCCAGCCCTCGGAAAGAAGCCGCGAGAGCGTGACCCGCGTGGAATTACCCGTCAGTCCCAGCGCGCGCGTCGCAGCGACCAGCGTGCCCACGTCCAGCGCGCGATCAGATGCCGCATGGAAGAACGCGAGGACGAGGCCGCGGGCCGGAAGCGTGGAGATCGCTTTCACGGGGCGGTCGCATATTACAGTCAGTACGGTTTAAGCAAATCGCCCGTAACATCCGCAACAGGGCACTGTGCTGTCTCGTTCAGAGCGCACGAGAACCCGCCGAAACACCGCGTGCGTCTCGCCTACGCCGCGTTCTCCTGAGCACCGGCGAACGCGGTCCGCGCCATCTCATTCAGCGCGCGCACGACTGACTCCAGCGCTGCGATCCGCACGCCCGCCCTGCCCTGCGCCCACTGGGCCACAGCCGGCGCCTTCAGCTTCTCCGCCGCGAGCTCCATTCCGCCGGGCCGTCCTCGCAGCACGCGCATGACCGGCATCCTCACGTCGACTCCGTTCGCGAGGTCCACACCTTCACTTCGCAAGAGCCCGAGCACGAACGCGCCCCAGACGCAGGGGATGTCGTCGCTTCGGAAGAACGCTCTGAACCGCTTCATCGCATCCGGAACGCTCTCGCCCGCCGCGAGATGATCCGCGCCAATCGCGAGGTGAAACGGCGCGCTCTCGGACAGCGGTCTTCTCGGCGCGACGACCGCCTCGAACTTCTCTCCGGTCGAAGGCCTCGAGGCCACGAGGTGCACGAGCTCGCCCGGATCGTCGAAGCCGGTTCCTCTCGGGTGGGCGTTCGCTTCTCCGTAGAGCACGACCATCCGGTCCCACGCGTCGACGAACTCGCGGCCGACTCTCGGCTTCGGCGGTGCCTTGTTCACGACGTAGCGCACGGGGCCGGGGCGGTTCTTCGCGAAGTCTATTTGCCGGTCGACCATGTACTCGAACGCATTCAGCATCCGATCGAAGCGATCGTGATCTCCCTCCACCGCACCCAGCACCTCGCCCACCGCTTCGATCGTTGAGACGCAATGATCCGCGGGCTCCTTGCGAATGCGGTAGTTGCTCGGCCGGCGCGGCGTGAAGCCGATGCGCGGCAGCTTTTGCAGCACCGGATTGACGCGGATCACCTTCTTCGCGAGCGGCCACGTCCCATCCACCACGATCAACGTCCGCGGCGGCTCGCTCAGGGTCTCCGGCGCAACCGCATCGGGGCCGGGGAACAGCACGTACGTTCCGGGCTGCGCGCAGAGCTCGCGCACTCGATCGGATTCGGAGAAGTCCACGCCGTAATGCAGCTCCGAATTTTCCAGAGAGAGATGCACCATGCGCGCGGTGCTCACCGGCACTCTGCGCTCTCGCGGGTGCTGCAGGATGACGACGCGGGTCCTGGTCTGCAGGCGCTCGAGCTTCGAGCAGTAGCAGACGACCTCGGGTCGCAGGCAGCGTGGGCAGGTGAGCCGGTACATCGGGTCGCCGCTCATAGCGGCTTTCTCGATGACGCGTCGAGCCGTACATCCGGGTAACAGCCGTTTGCTGATCTACACGCCTGCTTGCTAGACACGGCCCCTTTCCACACACACCTGCATTCGGGGGAGTTCATGGCGCCGTCGCTCAAAGTCACCGTCAACGGGATGGAGTTCGATAACCCGTTCCTGCTCGGCTCCGGTCCTCCGGGCACCAACGCGAAGGTGATCGCGAAGTCCTTCGATCTCGGCTGGGGCGGAAACGTCTGCAAGACCATCAGCCTCGACGCATCCAAGGTCGTCAACACCGCCCCGCGCTACGCGAAGGTGAAGGCGGCGGCCGAGGACAAGACGATCGTGGGCTTCGAGAACATCGAGCTCATCTCGGACCGTCCGTTCGCGACTTGGCTGGACGAGTTCAAGCAGCTCAAGAAGCAGTACCCGAACAAGATCCTGATCGCGTCGATCATGGAGGAGTACAAGAAGGAGAACTGGCAGGAGATCACGAAAGCGGT
>JBJMQN010000753.1:0-19914 GCA_045802665.1 Myxococcaceae bacterium
ACAAACTTTACCAAAAAGACGCAAATCAGAACTTGAGCCTCGCGGATCGCGTGGATCTGGTCGCCGTGTTCGAGGCGCTCTCGGATGCGGAGCTGAAGGAGCTCGCGCAGAAGCTCGCGGAGCGGCGCGCATCCGAGCTCGATCTCTCCGAGCCGTTGGTCGATCTCCTGGTTCAGGTGGCGGCGAAGTCCGGTCGGGGAGGGCGAGAGCTGGAGACGCTCATTCGCCGAATTCCGCCCGGCTCGTGGAACCTCGCGCCGCCGTCCGCGCCTCCGAAGCAGAAGAAGTCGCGAGCCAAGAAGAGCAGCCCATGAGCCGGCCGCTGCACGTCTACCGGCTCGGAAGAGTCGAGTACGCGGACGGCCTGCAGCTCCAGAAGCTGTTTGGCGAAGCGCGCGCGCAGGGGCTCATCCCGGACGTGCTGCTGCTCCTCGAACATCCGCCCGTGCTGACGCTGGGGCGTGGCGCGAAGCGGGAGAACATCGTCGCGCCGGACTCCGTGCTGCGGGAGGTGGGCGCGGAGGTCTTCGAGACGAACCGCGGCGGCGATGTGACGTACCACGGGCCCGGACAGCTCGTGGGCTACCCGATCGTGAAGCTCTGGGAAGGGCGGCAGGACGTTCGCCGCTACGTCCGCGACATCGAAGAGACGATGATCCGGTCGCTCGCGGACTACGGCTTCGCGGGCAAGCGCATCGGCAAATGGCCGGGCGTGTGGCTGGGCGATGAGCACGGTCCGGACGCGCGGAAGATCTGCGCCATCGGCGTCCACTTGTCCCGCTGGCAGACGTCGCACGGCTTCGCGCTGAACGTGAACACGGACCTGTCGCACTTCGGGCTGATCGTGCCGTGCGGGATCAAGGACGCGGGCGTCACCTCGATGCAGCGAGAGCTCGAGCGCGAGCTCCCGTTGCCGGAGGTTCAGGATCGGATCGTCCGCCACTTCTCGGAGATCTTCGACTTTGCGCCGGAAGAGCAGGCCATCCCGCGCGAGACCATCAGCGTCGCGGTGACTCGTTTGAGCTCAAACGGTCCGGAGGTCCTGCTCCTCAAACGGACGGAGGCGCGCGGCGGCTTCTGGCAGCTCGTGACGGGAGGGCTCGAAAACGGTGAGACGCCGCTCCTCGCCGCGCAGCGCGAGCTGCAGGAGGAGACGGGCAGGGCGCTTTCTGTGGAGCCGCTCGACTACCGGCACGCGTTCGCGTTCGGAGAGCAGGTCCCGCCCGAGCTGTACGAAGAGTCCGCCTTTCACGCGCGCTGGGAAGGCGGCGAAGTGCGAATGGATCCGAACGAGCACACCGAGCACCGCTGGTTGCCGCTGACGCAGGCGTTGGAGCTCTTACCGTTCGCTGGCCTGAAGACCGCCGCGAAGCTCGCCGCCGAACGCGTCACACCCGAATGACCATCGACTCCGCCGCGGCGATCGCCTCCGGCCGCTGCTTCTTCACGAGCTTGAGCATCTTCTCCATCCCGGCGTCGTCGCGCGTCGGATCGTGGTGAAAGAGCACCAGCGTCTTCACTTCCGCGTTGTTCGCAGCGGTGATGGCCGCTTCCCACGTGGAGTGACCCCAGCCGGTCTTCGGCGGACCGGATTTCCCGAGGTACTCATCCTCCGTGTACATCGCGTCGTAGATGAGAAAGTCTGCACCGCGAGCGAACTGTGCGAGCCGCGGATCCAGCTCCGGTCCGTGCTCAACGTCGGTCGCGTACACCACCGACTTGCCGCGGTAGTCCACGCGGTAGCCGAGGTTGCCGCCCGGATGGTTCAGCTCCACCGCGGTGACCTTCGCGCCGCCAATGGAGAGCTCGTCCCCGGCCGCGACGCTGCGGTACTGAAGCTGCGCTCGGAACACCATCTTCGCCGTGACCGGGAAGTACGGCTGCACCATCTGCCCTTCGAGCACCTGCTGCACCGGCGCGCCATTTCGCGTGGGCCCGTAGACCGTGAACGCGTTGCGCGGGTTGAACATGGGCGTGAAGAACGGCAGCCCCTGCAGATGGTCGTAGTGGTAGTGCGAGAGGAAGATCGACGCCTTCAACGGCTCCGGCCCGCGCCCGTACGCTTCTCCGAGCCCGCGCACGCCGCTGCCGAGATCGAAGATGAGGAGCTCGTCGCCGCAGCGGATCTCCACGCACGGGGTGTTGCCGCCGTAGCGCTTCGTCGCCGCGCCGGGAGATGGAATGGAGCCGCGCACGCCCCAGAAACGGATCGCGAAGTCGCTCTGAACGCCGTTGGATCGCGAAGGGGACCGACTGGCGCGCGGCGCCGCCGAGACGCTGTTCTTGCGAGCCCGCGAACCGGAAGGCGGGCCACGCCGCGCCTTCTCAGCCTGCTTTGGCTTCGCTTTCGTCGTCCTCGGCGAAGAGCTCAATCAGATGCCCCGTGCGGTCCCGTTTGGTCCGCAGGTAGTCAACGTTATGCGGATTGTGAACTGTACGCGACGGGATTCGCCGACGCACGGGGATTCCCTCTTCCACCATGCCCGCGATCTTCAGCGGATTGTTGGTGATCAAGTCGACCGATCGCACGGCGAGCATTCGCAGCATCTCAGCGCCGATGTCGTACCGGCGCAGGTCGTCAGGGAAACCCAGGCGGCGGTTCGCCTCGTAGGTGTCGAGCCCCTTGTTCTGCAGCGCGTACGCCTTGATCTTGTTGCCGAGGCCGATGCCGCGCCCTTCCTGACGCAGGTAGATGATCACCCCGCGGCCGTTCTGCGCGATGAACTCCATGGCGCGATCCAGCTGCGCCTTGCAGTCGCATTTCATGCTGCCGAAGACTTCGCTCGTGAGGCATTCGGAGTGAATGCGCGCAGGCACGCCTTCGTGGCCCGCGATGTCACCCTTCACCAGCGCCACGTGCTCTTTGCCGGTCTTCTTCTCGCGGAACACGATCACCTTGAACGTCCCCTGGGCCATGGGCACTTCGGCCTCTGAGAAGAGCTCGAGCTGATACGTCGGCTTGCGAGTCGGAAGAATGTCGGGTGAGTCGTTCATGGCTGCATCCAATCTGCTGAAGGCGCTTATGGGGCTGACCGGCAGTTCGTCAACGTCCACGGGAAGTTGCCCTGACAGGGGCGCCGACGGGCGTTGACTGCTTCGCTTCAACAACTTGATAGATGCTGCAGCGTGAAAAAGGTTACGCCGTCCAGCTGACCGGATGAAGCCCTACCGGGTCGCCGACCGAAAGCTCGGTCGTTTCCTCAGGGATAACGAGGAGATGGGTCGCCAGCGCAGCGGAGCTGATCGCGCCAGACGTCTGTGAAGGAAGGGGCCGCGCCCACAGTTCGCCCCCTTTCGAGCTCGCTATAGCGCGCACGAAGTGGCGCAGCCCGGCGGCTTTCTTATACGGCACTTCGATGCGCCCGGGGACGAGGTCCACGCTCACGCGCTCATGGCCCAGCATGCGGCGGAGCGCGGGCCGCACGAACAGCTCGAACGTGACGAGCGACGACGTCGGGTTTCCCGGCAGCCCGAACACCAGAGATTTTCCGAGCGCGCCGAAGCACAGCGGCTTTCCCGGCCGGATCGCGATGCGCCAGAAGTCGAGCTTCGCACCGAGCTGCACCAACGCATCGCGAACGAAATCGCGCTCGCCAACCGAGACGCCCGCTGCGGTGATGATGAGATCCGCGCCGCGCGCAGGCTCCAGCTTCCGCACGATGTCCGAGAGCTCATCCCGGGCGATCCCGAGGAGCAAAGGCTCGCCCCCCGCCCGCCGCACGGCCGCCGCGATCGATGGCGAGTTGGTGTCCACGATCCGCCCGTCCGGCGCTTCTCCCACCGCGCACAGCTCATCTCCGGTCGCGAGGATCGCCACGCGCGGCCGCCGCGGAACAGAGACCTTCGAGAGACCCTGCGCCCAGAGCAGCGCTGCCTCTGGAATGCCCAGAGGCGTGCCGCGCGGAAGCAGCAGCGCGCCAGCTTTCGCGTCTTCGCCGGCGTCGCGCACGTGCTGTCTGGGCGCCGGTGTCTCCAGGATCTCGACGTCGTCGCCTTCGCGCCTCGTGCGCTCCTGCATGACCACCGCGTCCGAGCCCTCTGGCACCGGCGCGCCCGTCATGATCCGCGCGGCTTCACCAGGCCCCAGCGTCTTCTTCGGAAGTTGTCCGGCGAAGATCGTCTCGACGACGCGCAGCTTGGTCGGCACCGCTTTCAGATCCGCCGTCCGCACGGCGTACCCATCCATTGCGGAGTTGTCCCACGGCGGCAGCGTGCGCAGCGCCGCGACATCGTCCGCGAGCGTCCGTCCAATGGCGTCCGCGACAAGCGCTTCGTCCGAATCCAGAACCCGAGTCGCGGCCAGGATCCTCGCCAGCGCTTCGTCCATCGGCAGCAGCGGATTGTCCGAACGGGGTGCCAAAACGCGGCGGACGGTACCTCGACTTCGACGGTAAACCTTCAAGAAAGTCCAAGACTTGGATTGACAGGCGGAGTGTGGGGCATTAAATGGCGCTGCCTTTTTGGCTTGCCTGACCGGAGGGGGACCGGGGGTTGGGCCAACTACCCGGAATCAGGGCATATCCAAAGGAGTCCACGTCCATGGCGGCGAAGGCCAAGGCGGCGTCGAGCAACGGAAAAGGTGCGAAGGACAAGGCGCCTGCCAAGAAGAGCTCGATCCTCGCAAGCGCGAAGACCGCGGTGAAGGCCGCCGCGAAGCTGGTGAAGGCCGCGACGAAGTCCGTTCCCGCGCCGAAGAAGGACGCTCCGAAAGAGGCCCCCAAGAAGGCCCCAGAAAAGGTCGCGGAGAAGGTCCCCGCAAAGGTCGCTGCGAAGACCGCGGACAAGCCCGCCGCGAAGGCCGCGCCCGTGGCTCCTGTTGCTGCGCCGCCGGCCAAAGCCACCAAGGGTGCGGAGAAGCCCGCCGCCCCTGCGAAGGCTGGCAAAGGTGGCAAGGCTTCTTCTGCCCCGCCCGCGAAGGCCGCCCCGAAGGTCGAAGTGCAGCGGCCGCGCGCGACCAAGCTTCCGCCGGTTGGAAATCCGCTCACCAAGCGCGAGATGGAGCAGCTCCTCACGGCGGGCGCGGGGCGTGGCGTGCTCGGCGAAGGCAGCCTCAAGGGCAAGCTCGTGGTGAAGGACGGCCTGCCGCATCTGCTCGTCGTCGGCCGCGACAAGCGCGAGCTGGACTTCGTGCTTCAGGGCCCGGACCAGGAAGTGCTCCCGGCGTACGTGGAGCACAAGGTCTCGGTGACCGGGCTCATCAAGAAGCTCACCAACTACGGCGGCAGCGTGGACGTGCGGAAGTACTCCGCGAAGAAGCCGGAGGCCGAAGCCGCGCCTGAGCCTGCGGGTCCTGCCGAAGAGAAACTGCGCTTTTTGAACCCCGGCGAGATCGAGCAGATCACGAACGCCGGCATGGGCGCGGGCATGAAGGGCTACGGCTCCATGCGCGGAAATCTGGAGATGAGCGGAGAGGAGTTCTTCCTCGTGGTCTCCGGCGCCGGCACCCGGCATCAGGTGACGTTCATCCTCGAGGGCAAGAACGCCAAGGGCCTGAAGAAGCACCTCGGCCACACGCTCGTCATCACCGGTACGATTGAAAAATCCACCGGGTGGGGTGGCCGCGTGCAGCTCGACAGCTTCGAGCCGCGGCTCACCGAGTTCAAAGGCGTCTCGCGCGACGGGCTGGAGATCTCCACCGTGGAGAACATCGGCTCCGACAAGCCGGTCGTGGACGTGAAGCTGAATCACGGCCTCGTCGTCCGGCTGCCCGAGCGCGCCGGCTACACCTGGGCCGTCGAGCCGACCACAGCCAAGCGCGTGGGTCTGCGCGAGGCGAACTACGAGCCTGCGTCCGGCGGCCCCGGCACGCGCGAGTTCTTCTTCACGCCCCGAAACCCCGGCACCTGGGACGTGGAGTTCTTCCTCGCGAAGGCGCTCGCGCCGGCGCAGGTGACGAAGAACGCGGTGATGACCGTCAACGTGAAGCCGTAATTGGTCCCGAAAGGAATGTCTGTGAATCGTCTTCTCGCCGCCTCGTTGGTGCTGTGTGCGTCCGCCGCGTTCTCTCAGGAGATCGGCAAAGAGATTCCCGCGGATCAGCAGCAGCAACAGCAGAACACCGGGACGCCGAACTACGACAACCCGTACGCGACGCAGACCACGCCGCCTCCCACGCCCGTGAAGAAGGACGAGGCGGCCGCCGCGGAGATGGGCGGAATCCCCGGTCCGCGGAAGATGGCGTTCGGCATCCGCGGGGGTTTCGGCGGCAGCACGATCCCGACCGCAGCGGGCGCAACGGCGCCGACGATTGGCTTCCGCCTGCTCCCGACCGAGACCGTGGGCGTGGACTTCGATCTCGGCATGGGCCTGAGCTCCTTCCAGGGCAACACGTCCTTCGGCTTCGCGCTGGGCCTGGGGATCGACGCGTACATCGGCCACAAGGACATGCCGATCAAGCCGTTCGTCACCGGCGGCATCAGCTTCGGCAAGGCCGTCTCGACGCAGGGCGATGACTTCGCGCTGGCGTTCAACGTGGGCGGCGGCGGCGAGTACTGGTTCAACGATCACTTCTCGGTGAACGGCCGCGCGCTCGTGGGCGTGCCCATCAACCTCAAGTCCGGCCTGGTGACCATCGCCACGTTTACGCCGGGTATCGGCGGAACGTTCTACTTCTAGTGGCGATCGATCAGGGGCAGCTGAAGCGGGTCTTCGAAGAGGCTCAAGGGCCGCTCGGAGTGAAAGAGATCATGCGCGTGGCCGGGCTGCACCCCGGTCAGCAGACGGATCTCAAGCGCGTGCTCCGCGACATGCTGAAAGCGGGCGTGCTGGAGAAGACCGGCAAGCGCTTCCACATCGCCGGCGGGAGAGGGCGCGGGAAGATCTCGGCGAAGGAGGCCGAGGGCGCTCGGAAGGCGGGCCGCGAGGCGCAGCGGCAGCCGCGACGTCAGAGGCAGGAAGAAGACGAGGGGCCGACGGTCGAGGGCGTGCTCCATGTTCACCCCGACGGCTTCGGCTTCGTGCATCCGCTCACGGGCGATGGCGAGAACATCTTCCTGCCGCCGCAGGAGGCGCGGAAGGCGTTGGATTACGACGTCGTGCTCGTCCGCGTCGTCGCAGGGCAGGGCGGACGTAGCGCGGGCGAGGTGATCAAGGTCGTCGAGCGCCGCCGCGAATTCGTCGTCGGCATCTACACCTCGCAAGGCGATCGCGCGGTCGTGATGCCGAAGGACGCGTCGCTGCAGGGGCCGATTCACGTGCTGCCGACGCAGATCGCGCGCGACGGCGACGTGGTGAAGGTGCGGCTCGGCGTGGGCGAGGGGCTGCTCAAGGGGCACGGCGGGCTCTTCGGCGAGGTTGCGGGATCGCTCGGCATGCCGGGCACCCCGGGCGCGGAGGTGCTGAACATCGCCTTCGGTGCGGCGTTCTCCGACGAGTTTCCGCCGGAGACGATGGACGAGGCGGACGCCATCGAGCTCGTCGTCACCGACGAAGAGGCCACCGGCGAGGACCGGCGCGATCTTCGGAAGATGCCGCTGATGACCGTGGACGGCGAGGACGCTCGGGACTTCGACGATGCGATCTATTGCGAGCCCATGGGCAGCGGCTGGCGGCTCGTCGTCGCGATTGCGGACGTCTCGCACTATGTGACCGAACGCACGGCGCTGGACGCTGAAGCCCTCCACCGCGCGACCTCCGTGTATCTCCCGGATCGCGTCCTCCCCATGCTCCCGGAGCGGCTCTCGAACGGCATCTGCTCGCTCAAGCCGAATGAAGACCGGCTGTGCATGGTCTCTGAGATGGAGCTGTCCGCGGACGGCGAGCTGCAGAGCTACGAGCTTTACCCCGGCGTCATGCGCAGCCACGCGCGCTGCACGTACAACGAAGTACAGGACGTGCTGGACGGCAAGGACGTGCCGCATCGCAACGCGTTCAAGCCGCAGTTCGAGAAGCTGCAGGCGCTCGCGCGGACGCTCAGAAAGATGCGCGAGCGGCGCGGCGCCATCGACTTCGATCTCCCCGAAGTGAAGGTGGAGCTCGGCCCGGACGGCTATCCGACCCGGATGGTGCAGCGTTCCCGGCTGGAGGCGCACCGCATCGTCGAAGAGTGCATGCTCGCGGCGAACGAGGCGGTGGCGAAGTTCTTCCAGGACAACGAGCTGCCGTCCGTCTACCGCTACCACGGCGATCCCGACGAGGAGAAGCTGGCGGCCTTCGCGGCGGTGGCGAACGCGCACGGCTTCGAGCTCGATCCGGAGAAGGTGACGTCGGGCGAGCTGAACGCGTTCGTGAAGCAGCTCGAAGGACACCCCGAGCAGCGCGCGCTCAATCAGCTCCTGCTGCGTTCGATGATGCAGGCGATTTACTCGTCGCAGAACGTGGGCCACTACGGCCTCGCCGCCGAGCACTACCTGCACTTCACCTCGCCGATCCGGCGCTACCCGGATCTTCTGGTGCACCGGCTCCTGAAGGAGATCTGGGGCAGCAGCAACAAGAAGTCCGAGCACGACCTCGAGGCGCAGGAGGAGCGGCTGGAGCACCTCGCTGTGCACTGCTCCGAACGCGAGCGCGCCGCGATGCAGGTCGAGCGCGAGGTCGTCAACTACTACGCCGCGCTGCTGATGAAGGACCGCGTGGGCGAGGAGTTCGAAGCGACCGTCGTGTCGGTGACCGACTTCGGCGTGTTCATTCAGCTCGAGAAGGAGCTGGTCGAAGGGCTCATCCGATCCGAGTCCATCGGCATCAGCGGCGACTACGACGCCGTACAGCACGCGCTGGTGTTCTCGGACGGGCGGAAGATCAGCGTGGGCCAGAAGCTCCGCGCGCGCCTCATCATGGCGAACGTGGACACGCGCAAGCTCGAGTTCACGGTGGTCTCCTTCGAAGGCGAAGACGTGCTGCCCGAACGCGACCGATCGCTCGATTCGACGCTGGAGAAATATCGCCGGCAATCCGGTGGCGGGCGCCGTCCACAGCAGCCACGCGGACGCGACGTGCGCCACGAACGGCGCGAGGCGCCACCGCAGACGTTCCAACGGCAGGAGCCGAAGGAAGAGCACACCGACGGAGGATCCCCCCATCCGGGGTTTGATCGCCTGAGGGCCCTGGCCGCGAGGAAGGGCACCGGCGGCTTCGGCGGCGATCGCCCCGCGGGTCCCGGCGAAAGATCCGGCGGCAAGCACGGAGACCGCTCGGAGCGCGGAGGCAGATCGGATCGATCGGAGAGGGGCGGCGGTTTTGGAGATCGCTCCGAACGAGGCAGCCGCGTCGGTGGCGGCAAGCCCGCGCGCGACAAGTGGGGCAATCCACTCGGCGATCGAGCAGAGCGGCCGAGTCGCGGTGCTGAAGTCAGCGAGAAGAAGTCGCACGGTAGCCGCGACGGCGCGAGCGCGAGCCGAACGCATGGAAAGCGCTCGCATCAGGGCGGCGGCGGCGGCAAGAGCAGCGGTGGTGGTGGTCGCGCGGGTGGCGGAAAGCCCGGCGGCAAGTCGGGCGGCGGGCGACGCGGAAGACGCTGACGACCCCGTCGCTGGCCCCCGAGGCCTCAGGTCGCGCCCGATTGCGCAGCGCCGCACCAGGCCCGGCATCGCTGGCAAAGAGCCGACCCCGCATACGCGGAACATCCGTCATCGGGAGGACCTCCCGCCGTCCGATGCGCGCGTGCCCTCTCGGGCGAGACACTGCTGCCCATGACCCCACGGCGCATCCTCGGTCTCTCGGCGGTTCTCCTGTCGACGGTCTTCGTTGCCCTGCTGATCCTGCAGGGGCGCGGTCTGCCCCAATCGCAGCTGGTCGGGATCCTCTTCGCCTCGGTGATGTCGTTCGCGCTCTCGGCGCTCGTGCTCAGGGCGCGAACGTTTCAAGGTGCCGCGCGCGCGTACATCGCGGTGCTGTCGATCGCCGTGGTGGGAAGCGTCGCAGCGGCGGCGACGCGTCAGAAATTGGGGGACGTCGTCGGAGCTCTCGGCGCAATCGCCGCGGCGCTCATCTGCGCGTCGCAGGCAGTCGCGAGACTTCGCGCGCCGATCGCTGATGACGCGGTGATCTCCGCGAACGCCATCGCCGTTTTTCAGGATCACGCGGCGCGGATTCAGAACGAAGTCTCCGAGGCGCTGCAGGCGCTCAGCGAAGCAACCGATCTCAGCGAACCGTTCGTCCTCGAGCGGCTGTCTCAGCTGAGTGAAAAAGTCTCTCACGCCGAACGCTGGGCCCAGCGGCTTCAGCTCCGCCCGCGCGATGAGGCATCGCGTGTGCTCGCGTCAGCGCGGCGACGGCTCTCTCGAGTTTGAGGTCGCGGTCATCCTCGAAGCGAAACCACCGTCACGCCGTCGCCGCCTTCACCCGCTTCACCCGGGCGGAACATCCTGACGTACGGCGAGGTGTCGAGGTGCTCTCGCAGAAGCTGCTTCAGCGCTCCGGTCCCGTGCCCATGAAGGATGGTGGCGCTCTCTTCACCGCGCCGCATCGCCGCATCCAGGAACGCATCCACCTCGCGCACGGCGTCCTCGCCTCGAAGTCCGCGCACGTCGCAGCGCGAGCCTGAGGCGCTGAGCGGCTTGCCCGAAAAGGCTTCGGCCTTCTTGAGCTGCTCGCGTTTGCTCGGGGCGCCCGGAAACTTCGCGGCTTTGCGCTGATTCGACTTCGCCGGCGCGAGCTCTTTGACCGGCACGCGCATCTTCATCGCGCCCGCAGCGACGACGACTTCCTCTCCGTGCAGCTCCACGACTTCCACATCGCGATCCAACCTCGGCAGCCGGACCCACGATCCCGCGGTGAGCTGCGGCATGCCCATGGGCGCTTCGGCGACTTCCTTCTGCGCCTTCGCCTCCTGCGCTTTCCGGGTGTGCTCCGCGACCTGCGCTGCGAGCTCTTTACGCGCCTTCTCCAGCTCGTTGAGGTTCGGCTGCGCGCGCATCTTCGTGACCAGCTCACGCAGCTCGTGTGCCGCCATCTCCGCATCCGCCGCGAGCTGCTCGTGAAGCTTCGCCTCTTCGTCCTGACGCAGCCGCTCGAGCGCGGTTCGTTCCTCCTGGAGCCGCCGCAGCTCGAACTCGGCGGCGCGCCTGTGCTCCTGCGCCTTCGCGAGCTCTTCGGCGAGCCGCGCGCGCTCTGCCTCCGTCGCGGCGATGGCCTTCGAGAGCGGTCCGGCCGCGCGCTCGGCGAGCTCACGCGCTCGCTGAATCACCTGTGCCGGCAGTCCCATCCGCTCAGCGACTTCGAGTGCCGACGACGCGCCCGCCACACCGAGCTGCAGCCGGTAGGTGGGCTGCATTTTCACGGTGTCGAAGCCAACGCGCGCGTTCAGGAACCGCTCATCCATGTGCGCGAGCGCCTTGAGCTCCTCGAGGTGGGTCGTCACCAGGATGTTCGCGCCGCGCGTGATCAGATCCTCCAGCACCGCGATCGCCAGCGCCGCGCCCTCGCGAGGATCCGTGTCGGCGGCGATCTCATCCACCAGCACCAGCGATCCGCGCCCGGCCGCCTCCGCGATGCGCCGGAGCTCGAGCAGGTGCGCGCTGAACGTGGACAGATCCTTGTGGATGTCCTGCGCGTCGCCCACTGACGAGTGCACCGAGTTGTAGAGCGGCATCTTCGAGCCCGCGTCGGTGGGGATGGGCAAGCCCGCTCGCAGCATCAGCGCCGAGAGTCCGACGGCTGTCAGGGTGACGGTCTTGCCGCCGGCGTTGGGCCCCGAGATGACCAGCGCCTTCACGCTCCCGCCGAGCCGCACATCGTTCGGCACCACCGCCTTGTTCCGAAGCAGGAGCAGCGGGTGGCGAAGGTTCTGAAGCTCCAGCGCGCTCTCGCCCGCCTCGACGTCCGGAGTGGAGGCGCGAAGCTCGGACGACAGCCGCGCGGCGGCCTCCAGCTCATCCAGCTCCGCCGCCGCTTCCACGCCCTCGCGAATCCGGACGACCTGGGCACCGACCAGATCCGTCAGCTCCTGAAGGATGCGCCGCTCCTCTTCAGCGACCAACGACTCGGCGATCGCGAGATCGTTGCCCAGCGAGATGATCGCATCCGGCTCGACGAACAGCGTCTGTCCGGTCTGGCTCGCGTTGTGGACGATGCCCGGGACCTGCCCGCGCTCCTGTGAAAGCACCGGCACGACGTACCGATCGTGGCGAATCGAGTAGTACGTCTCGCGCAGGTTGGCGGTGAACTTCTCGTCCTTGAGCAGCGAGTCCAGCCGCTCCTTGATCCGCCGATGCAGGCCCCGCGTGCGATCTCGCGCCTCACGCAGCTCGGGGCTCGCGTGGTCAGCGAGCTCTCCGTTGGTGCCGAACGAGCTGTCGATGCGGGAGGCGAGCTGCGGCATCAGCGGCAGGCGACGGCCGATCACCGCCATCGCAGGGACGAGGCTCTCGCGCTCCTCCAGCGCTTCGCGCGTGCGCTGAAACGCGAAGAGCACCTGCCCGACCTGAATCAGATCGCGCGGCTCCAGCATCGCGTGCTTCTCCGCCCGGTCGAGCGCACCGCGGATGTCCACGATGGCGCCCACGGGCAGCTCGAACTGCTGCTCCGCCAGCGCCCGCGCCTCGTCGATGCGGCTCAACGACTCGCGGACCTGTTCCACGTCCTGCAGGAACGGACGCTGCAACGCGCGTTCAGCACCCGGCGCGGTCCGGCAGCGCTTGCCGAGCGCGGCGAGGACCTCCGGAAAGCCAAGGTCATTCAAAGTTCTGGGAGCGACTTCCACGGCGGCTGCTTTCACGTTGGAGGAGGCCGGACGTCAAGAGCTCCGAGCGACTCTGTGTCCGGAACGGCCAGTGACGAATCCTCTACAACCGGCCTGACGGCGTTGCAGCCTTGAGTGGATCGGCAGGTCTGGTATCAGCCAGCCGTGCTCGAAGTGGTGCTCGCGGCGGCGCTCGCCGTCACAGGTCCCCAGCTGGAAGATGTGCTCGCGCGCGAGCAGGCAGGCGACGACGAGGGCGCTTTGAAGCTCGCGGACACGCTCGTTCACGGCTACCCGAATTGGGTGCTGCCGAGGCTCGAGGCCGCGAGGCTCCGGCTCAAGAAGGGCGAGGAGCTCGGGAAGGCGGAGCTGGATCTGGAGGCAGCTCACTCGCTCGCGCCGGAGAACCCGCGCGTCCATTTTCTCCAGGCGCTGTTGTTCGAAGAGCAGGGGAAACCGGCGGCGGAGCGGAAATCTCTGGAGCTCGCGCTGACGATGCGCGACACGTACACCGAAGCCCGCGCCAAGCTCGCGGGGCTCTGCTTCGCGCAACAGGACTTCGTTTGCGCCGAACGCGAGTACCGCGCGCTATGCACCGTCGATTCGAGCATCGCCATCCATCTGCAGCTCGCGGCGACGTTAGACGCGCAGAACAAGACCGCTGACGCGGAGACGGAGCTCAAGTCGATCCTCGCGGAGCAGCCCGATCAACCCGTCGCGAAGAGGCGCCTCGCGGACCTCTACGAACGCACCGGCCGAGTCGACCTCGCGAACAAGCTGCGCGGCAAGCCGACCGAAGTCCGCAAGTTGCGTCCCCTGAAGAAGTCCAAACACTGAGATTGGTCTTCGGAGTTGGACGCCTCTGCGCTCGTAAGTGCTTGATTTGACGCGCCTTCAGCGTGCGCGGGCCGTGCATTTGGGACAGGGGTCACCCCCAACCCCCGAGGTCCCCAGATGAGCCGCATCGAAGGCAGCAGCAGCAACGTTCCGGTTGAGCACCACGAAGAGCCGGAGGTCGCCGAGAAGAAGCCGGACGAGCCCATTCGCACGAGCGTCACTCCGCGCGCGATTGCAGTTGAGCGCTACAACGCGCACAAGAATGACGCCACGCAGTCGAAGTCGAGCCGAACTGAGGAAGGCATCCTCAAGTACACGCTCTCGGCGATGAACCCGGGCGACAAGATCCGCGTCTCCGGTGAAATGGAAGGCGGCGAGCTCGGCAAGGTCGGAGCGAACGCTTCGTTCGAGATCGAGAAGCTCAAAGAGGGCTATCGAATGACCGTGCTCGCCGGCGGATCGGTGGGCGTGGGGAAAGAGCTCGGTCACGCGGTGGAAGCGAAGTTAGGGATCAAGGGCGCGGTGAGTGCCTCGTGGGACTACGCGACGCCTGATCTCGCGGCGGACTCGGCGGTAGCTTTGAGCGAGAAGCTCAACAGCGCGAACCCGTTCGTCACCTCGAATCCAGAAAACGACGAGCAGGTGCGTCGGATGTTCTCGAACCCGAGCGCGATCACCTTTGAAGTAGGGACCGAAGCCGAGTTGTCGGCCGACGTCGGGATGGCGGAGGCGGGAGTTTCGAGTGGCGGGAAGACCCGGATGACGTACGACTTCTTCAACAAGAAGGCGACGTCTGAAGTGGCGCTCGAATCGAACGCTCACGGCACGTACGGAGTTGGCGGCGAGGCAGGCGGCGCGACCGTGTTTTGTCGAGGGGAGATGGGCAAGCTCGAGAGCAAGCTCACCCTCAAGTCCGAGTACACGATCAATCCAAGGGCATGGGACAAGCTGCAGCACGACAAGGATTACGCCGCATTCACCGCGATGGTGCTCGGCGCGCCTCGCCAGAACACGCTCGTGCAGGAAGCCTCGGCCCAACTGGGTCCGTATGGCGCCGAGATGAAAAAGCAGATCCCGATGAACTCTCTGTCCGACTTGAAGAAGGTCGGAGACCCGTTCTCGATCGAAGGCGCATGGTTTGAGAAGACGCCGCGATCCGAGACGGGGTTCGAGGTCGATGTGGGAGTGGCGAAGGGCGGAATGAAGTTCGAATACGACCCGGCTCCCACGAACAAGCACGAGGGTTCGGTCAAGGATCTCTTCGAATCGTTCAAGCAGCGCACCGACGCCGAAAATGCGGTCCGCTCGAAGCAGTTCATTCATTCCGCGAACTGAGTGATCGCGGTTCAACGCGGCGGGCGCTTCTGCTTAGAGTGCCCGCCGCTTTGAAGACCGCCAACCTCGCAATCGTCTTCACCGACATCAAAGGATTCACCGAGCGCACCAGCAGTCAGACGCTCGAAGAGAATGAGCGGCTGCTTCAGCGCCACTCGCAGCTGCTGGCTCCGGTGTTCAAGGCCTTCGGTGGTCGCATCATCAAGATGATCGGTGATGCGTTCATGGCGACGTTCGAGAGCCCCACCAACTCGGTGCTCTGCGGCGTTGCGATTCAGGACAGGCTCTGGCTGTACAACCGCACCGTTCCGGAGCGCGAACGCTTCGAGGTGCGCGTCGCGGTGAACGCGGGTGAGGTTCGCCTCGAGGACAACGATGTCTTCGGCGAGCCGGTGAACATCGCCGCGCGCGTGGAGGGAATCGCGGAGGCGGGCTGGGTCTACTTCACCGAATCGGTCTACCTCGCGATGAACAAGGCGGAGGTGCCCGCGGAAGAAGTTGGCCAGTTCGAGCTCAAGGGCATCCCCGGAAAAGTGCGCGTCTATCGCGTGCCGCGCGCGCCGTATCGCGTGGAGGCGCCGACGACGGCCGGTGGAGCGCCCGGTGCGGAGGGACAGGCGCCGGTCTCGAACACGGACGCGATGCCGCCGTACGGGAACATCGGGCTCGCGAAGATTTCCGATGATCCGTCGCTGCGCGATCTGAACGTGAAACCGAACGACGTCGCGGCGCGAGCGGCGGAGTTCGGCGCGAAGGCGGTGGCGTTGGGCGGCGAGCTCGGCCGGAATCTGGCGCGGCGGAAGCTGGCCGTTTCTCCGAAGATGCTCGGTGGGCTCGGCGCGGCGATCGTGATCGTGGTGCTCATCGCTGCGCTCAGCTCAGGCGGCGTGGCGGGCGCGGTGCGCGACGTGAAGAAATCCGCGGGGCGCGATCGAGACGCGAAGGTGGAGCTCGCCCGCAAGAAGATCGCGGAGCTGAAAGACGAGGGCGAGCGGAAGTTCTGGACCGGAATGCTGGATGAGGCGCGCGGCGCCGATGGCTCGGCGGTGCGCGACTACGAGGACGCGGTGGAGGCGGGCTACAAGCGCGCGGAGAGGCGGCTCATCGAGATGCTCTCGGATGAGCGGTGCGAGACGCGCGCGTCGGCGGCATCCGCGATTGGCCGGCTCCACCTCGAGAAGGCGCGGTCCGAGCTCGAAGATCTCGCGCAGAGCGGCGGGAACAACGAAGGCGCGGACATCCCGATCTTCGGCTGCAACTCCAAGGCTGCGGCCGAGCGAGCACTCAAGGAGCTCGACCGAGCGAAGTGATCTCCCGCGCGCCGCAGCTACGGTATCGTCCGTCGGCCGTGAGCTCTCTTCGCCGAACGTTCGTCCTCGGAATCCTGTGCCTCGCTGCGACGGCGGCTGCAGCGCCGCCTCCGCCCACGCCCGAGGTGATGAAGAAGCTGCGCGAGATCGAGTCCGCCGCCTGGCGTGGAAAGGCGGATGATCTGCGGATGCAGTTTCAGGAGGTCGTGAAGAGCACGCCCAACGATCTGCTCCCGCGTCTCTACGTCGCCTGGTGTTCGATGCCGACGGACACCGCGTGGAACCAGCTGAAAGGCCTCACGACCGTGGCGCCGAACTTCACCTGGGCGCACCTCGGCATGGGGCGGATCTATCTGGGCTGGAAGCTCAAGGAGCAGGCGGAGAACGACTTCAAGGCCGCGCTGAAGACGGATCCGAAGTTCTATCCGGCGCTCGTGGGGCTCGGTGAAGTGGCGCGCGCGGCGGGAAAAGCGCAGGACGCGGAGGGCCGGTTCCGGGAGGCGCTCGCGATCAACGACGACGCTGAGGCGCACGCCGGGCTGGGCCTGTCGCTGCTCGAGCAGAACCGCGCGAAGGAGGCGAAGCCGGAGCTGCAGCGCGCGGTGGAGCTCTGGCCGGATCAGCCGAAGGTGTTGCAGGCGCTCTCCACGATCGCGAAGGACGAGAAGGACGTCGCCTCCGCTGCGAAGTACGCGACGCTGATGCTGGAGTTGACGCCGAAGGACAAGGACGTCCGCAAGCAGCTCGCCGAGTACAAGGTTCAGCTCAAGGACGACAAGGGCGCCGCCGAGCAGTACGAGACGTACGTGCGGCTCTCCGGTGGTGACGCGGACGTGTTCCGCCGGCTCTCGGAGCTCTACGCGAAGCTCGGGAACGCGGAGGGTGAGCAGCGTGCGCTGGAGCAGCTCGCAGCGATGGACCACGACTCTCCGGAGGCGCCGCTTCGTCTGGCGGAGGTCGCTCAGCGGAAGAATGACTTCGAGGGCGCGGAGACGCAGCTGCTCGAAGCGACGGCGCGGGCTCCGAAGCGGGCGGACGTGAAGCTCGCGCTCGCTCGGCTTCGGGCGAAGAACTACCACCTCAAGGATGCGATCGAGTCGTACCGCGCGGCGTCGGAGGCTCCGGAGAACCAGTCGCCCGAGATCGCGAAGGAGCGCGCGGCGCTGGAGCACGAGATCGGCGCGGACAGACCGGTGAAGGGCTCGGTCGAGCAGGTGAACAAGATCGTCTCGGGGAACCTGAACAAGTTCTACCTGGAGCGGCTGCAGGAGCATCCGGAGCTCGAAGGGATGATCCGCGCGAAGGTTCGAATCAGCGCCGAGGGCAAGGCGAACTCGGTGGAAATCGTCGAGGACAGCATCGGCGACCCGCTGCTCAATGCGCACGTGTACTTCGCGTTGAAGGATGCGGACTACGAGAAGAAGAAGCGCGATCCCATCTTCGAGTTCGCGCTCAAGCCGCCGAAGGGGAAGAAGCCTTGAGCGTCCGGACGGGGCACGACGTGTGGCTCGCGGACAACTTCCGCGCGCTTCGGGGCAAGGCGGTGGGGGCGATCCTGAATCCCACCAGCGTGGACAGCGTCGGCTATCGCCATCTCGCGGACTCTCTTGCTGCAGCGGAGGGCGTGAAGCTCGCTGCGCTCTTCGGGCCCGAGCACGGCATCCGCGGCGAAGCGCAGTACATGGTCGCGGTGGAGGACGTCGCTCGAGATCCCCGGACGGGCGCGCCGGTGTACAGCCTCTATGGGCACAGCTTCGAATCGCTGTCGCCGCGCGCTGAGTGGCTCGAGGGACTCGACGCGCTGGTGTTCGACATTCAGGACGTGGGCAGCCGCTACTACACGTACGTGTACACGATGGCGCTCGCGATGAAGGCGGCGGCGAAGGCGAAGCTTCCGTTCTACGTGCTCGACCGGCCGAACCCGATCGACGGTCTCCACGTCGAAGGCAACATCGTCGGCGAGCGCTACCGATCGTTCGTCGGGCTGTACGGACTGCCCAATCGGCACGGGATGACCGCGGGCGAGCTCGCGCAGCTCTTCAACGCGGAGGAGAAGTTCGGCTGCGAGCTGCACGTCGTCCGCTGTGAAGGATGGAAGCGCTCTGACGGCTGGGACGCAACGGGGCTCGGCTTCGTGCCGCCCTCTCCGAACATGCCGACGCCGGACACCGCGCTCGTCTATCCGGGGATGTGTCTGGGCGAGGGGACCAACATCTCCGAGGGACGCGGGACCTGCCGCCCGTTCGAGCAGTTCGGCGCGCCGTGGCTGAAGCCGACGGAGGTCGCGGATGCGCTGAACGCGATGAAGCTGCCGGGGGTCCGCTTTCGCGCATGCAGCTTCACGCCCACGTTCGACAAGCACAAAGGCGTCTCGTGCGGCGGCGCGTTCATCCACGTGACGGACAAGCAGAGCTTCCGTCCGCTGCTCACCGGCGTCGCGATCTTCAAGGCGATGCACGAGCTGTCCCGCGGACAATTTCAGTGGCGGGCGGACGCATACGAGTTCGTCGAAGACATCCCCGCGTTCGATCTCCTGTGCGGCACCGATCAGGTGCGCAAGGGCATCGAGGCTGGCTGGTCGCTGGATCGGCTGGTGGCGGGGTTTGACGAACAGGCGAGATCGTTCCAGCCTCGCAGGCAGCCGCATCTCGTCTACGAGTGAGCCTGAGCCAAATGATCGGCGTCGTGTCCGACAGCAACGGGGATCTGGCGGCGCTCGACGCGGCGTACGAGCTGTTGCGGGGCAAGGGTGCTCGCAGGTTCCTGTTCGCGGGCGGGCGCTATTCGGACCTCGAGGAGTGGATCGCGTTCCGGAAGCAGAAGGCGCGCGGCGGGCAGGGGTACTCGGATCTCGATTTTCTGCAGGACGTCTCGAGCTGGCTGAACGCGGGTGAGCAGGTGGATCGGCCACCGGCGTTCAGCGAGGAGCAGGAGATCACGAACCCGGGCGTGCCGGAGGATTTCACCCGGCTGCTGGGCAAGTTCACGCGAACGCCGGAGCGCGACAGCCTCCAGTACCGCAGCCCGGTGATTCAGAAGAAGGTCGTGGACATGGTGGGCGATTCGCTCTGCTGCATGGTCCACGACAAGAACGATCTGGATCGCGACGATCTGATGAACGCGAACGTGTTCATCCACGGCAAGAGCTCCGAGCCGAAGGTCGTGCAGATTGGTCCGCGCTACTTCGTTTCGCCGGGCTCGCTGTCGGGCGCGGCGGAGCAGACCTGCGCGTTGATCGAGGTGATCGACAAGGCGCTGCACTTCTCCGCGTTCCGGCTCGACGGCACGGTGCTGATCGACAAGCAGCTGCTCGGCGTCGAGCGCAAGAAGACGAAGTTGTCGGTGAAGTGATGCACGTCGCGCTCTTCGGAGGCAGCTTCAATCCGCCGCACGTGGGGCATCTGCTCGCGACGCACTACGTGTACTCGACGCAAGAGGTGGACGAGGTCTGGTGGATGCCGGCGTGGAATCACCCGTTCGGCAAGACGCTGGAGAGCTTCGAGCACCGCGTGGAGATGTGCCGGCAGATCGCGAAGGACGCCTCCGGCTGGTTCAAGGTGAGCGAGGTGGAGCGCGAGGTCGGCGGCGAGGGGCGGACGGTGGATACGCTCGCGTTTCTGCACAAGCGGTTCCCGGAGCACCGGTTCACGCTCGTGATCGGCTCCGACATCGTGAAGGACCTTCCGAAGTGGAAGGAGTTCGATCGCGTGCAGCAGCTCGCGCGCGTGCTCGTGCTGTATCGAGCGGGACATCCGGAGCCGGGCGCCGTAGGGCCTCCGCTTGCGGAGGTCTCTTCGACGGAAGTTCGCGAGCTGT
>JBJMQN010000754.1:0-3958 GCA_045802665.1 Myxococcaceae bacterium
GACGCGATCGGATCTGCAGCTGCCGTTCGTGAAGGTTGAGGGCGCTCGGCTGCTCTGGGTGCTGCCGGCCGCGGTCGTCGTCGTCGCGGTGGTGAAGGCGTCCGCGCAGTTTCTGCAGAACGGGCTGATGACCCGGACCGGCCAGCGGGTGATGGCGGATCTGCGGCGTGACCTCTATTCGAAGCTTCTGGGGTTGCCGCCGAAGTTCTTCGAGGAGCGGCATTCGGGCGAATTGCTCTCGCGCTTCACCGCGGACGTCGCGCAGGTGGAGTTCGCGGTCACGCAGGCGCTGGCCTCGTGGGTGAAGGACAGTCTTCAAGTTTTCGCGTTGCTCGGCGCGTGCTTGAGCATCGATCTGCGGCTGTTCCTGCTCGCGTTCGTCGTGCTGCCCGCCGCTGCGATTCCGGTGTCGCGCTTCGCGAAGTCGGTGAAGAAGGTCGCGACGAGGACGCAGGGCAGCCTGGGCAAGCTGACCGAGCTCACCGCGGAGCAGCTGCAGAATCTTCCCATCGTGCAGAGCTACCGAGGTGTCCCGCAGGCGCTGGCGAAGTTCGACGAAGAGCAGCAGCGGTATCTGGATGCGATCTCGAAGTCGCTTTTTCTGCGCGGCGCGTTCACGCCGACGCTGGAGGTGCTCGGGCTCGTGGGCACCGCGGTGGCGATCGCGTTCGGCGCGAGGGCAGTGGCCTCCGAACCCGACCTCGCCGGGAAGCTGCTGAGTTTTCTGGCCGCGGCGCTGCTCATGTATCAGCCGCTCAAGTCGCTCTCGGGCACGTTCTCGATGGTGGTGCAGGGAGTGGGCGCGTCGGAGCGCTTGTTTGAAATTGCGGATGCACCGCTGGAGAAGGATGACGGCGCTGCGGCTTCAGCGTTGAGCGATTCGCTGGTGTTCGATGGCGTGAGCGTGTCGTACGACGGCACTCGCCGAGCACTCAATGGACTCACGTTCACCGTGCGCAAAGGACAGAAGGTCGCGCTGGTCGGCTCATCCGGTGCCGGTAAGACCACGGCCTTCAGCGTGCTGCTCGGCTTCATCTCGCCGAGCGCAGGACGCATCCTCTGGGATGGCCGCGACCTGCGCGAATTGCAGCGGCTCAGTCTGCGCGATCAACTCGGCTGGGTGCCGCAGGAGCCGGTGCTGTTCTCGGGCTCCGTTCGTCACAATCTCCTCTTCGGAAAACCGGACGCGACCGAGGCGCAACTCTGGGACGCGCTGCGGAGAGCTCACGCGGATCTCTTCGTGAAGGCACTGCCACGTGGCCTGGATGAATGGATCGGCGAGCGCGGAGCGGGACTCTCAGGTGGACAGAGGCAGCGGCTCGCGATCGCTCGGGCATTTCTGCGCGAGCCGTCGGTGCTGCTGCTGGATGAGCCGACGTCCGCGCTCGATTCCGTGAGCGAGCAGGAAGTTCAGGAAGGGCTGCGCGAGCTGATGGCGGGGCGCACGACGCTCGTCATCGCGCATCGGCTGTCGACCGTGCAGGACGCGGATCTCATCTGCGTCGTCGAAGCAGGCGCCGTCGTGGAGTCAGGCACGCACGAGGAGCTGACCCGGAAGAACGGGCGCTACGCGGCGCTGCTCCGCCATGGCGAGCTCAAGGCGGCGTGATGAGTTCACCGTTCACCGAGTTCATGCAGGGTTGGCTTCCTCCGACCGTTTCGCTTCCTCCGATCTTCCGCGACCTGTTCGATTGGATCGACAGCAACGGCTGGGTCGTTCGTGGAGCCAGGGAGGAACTCTTCGGCAGCCTTTCGCCCGGCAAGTCATGGATGCATCACGGCACCAGCGTCACTTTCCATGTTGAGCCCCTCGACGTTCGGGCGCAGTACTCGAGGCTATGGTCGGGCGTGAGCGGGTTGCACGACCGGTTGGTACCCTTCGCGAGAACAGGCGCAGATGGATCGGAAGCAGCTTTCTGGCTCGACCCTCAGGGGATCCAGCGGATCGTCCACATGGGCTCTGGGTCGGGCAGCCTGGTCACCTGCGTTCTTGCGACGGACCCGGTCGACTTTCTCCGACTGCTGGCCATCGGTTACCCGGAGCTGTGTTCGCTGGACGAGCCTCAATTCGCGGAGCCGCCTCAACGCGACGACGGTCATTCGATCGTGAACGCGCCGTTTCGCGACTGGCTCGCCGCACGCGGCGTTTCTGTCCCGCGCACCGCGCGCGAGATCGTTCCTCGTCCGGCAGTGATGGGCGATGCGGACACCACAGACGCATTCTGCGCCTGGTTGAACGCGGTTACTCGTCCGAAGGCGTGAAGCCTAGAGCCGGAACGTGAGCCCGATCCGATAGGAGATTCCCGACAGCGGCAGAGTTCCGACGTTCACCGCCGCGGACGCGATCGGATCATCCGGCTGCTTCACCGGCTCTGGCGCTCGGAGCTCGTGGAAGCCGAAGCCCGGTCTAAGGGTGTAGCCAACGCCGATGTCGATGATCAGCGCAGGCGCGTTTTCCGTGAGCGCGAGCGGCATCGGGATCTGAAACCCGAGCATCCCGTTCACCGCAGGCCGGCTGACGGTCTGCGTGAGACTCGCCCCTCCGTTCAGCGTGAGCGTCGCCCAGTCGTAGCCGACACCTAAGTGCGCGTAGGGCTCGAAGTGGGTCCAGACGCTGCGGCGAAGGTTGCCGCCGAGCTCCACTCCACGGAACGCGAGGCCGGAGGTGTTCACGACGTGAACGGACTCGCCCGCGCCGCCGGTGTGGAACGCGCCTTCGACATCGAGCATCCCGAACGAGAACTGACGGAGCTGATAGCCCGCGCCGATCCGGAACATCGGCAGGTGATCATCCGAGTCGACGAGGTCGTAGCTCCGGCTGGTGAAAACTTCGGACGCGTAGCCCGCGCTCACGGAGATGGGCGGGAGCTCGGCGGCTGCGCTGGCGCGGGCCGCGAGCAACCCGAACGCGACGGACAGCACTATCGCGAGGTTCCGACGCGCAATCATCCCTGCACGTTCTGATTTCATCGCTGCTCCTCCGAACGGTTCAGGTCTTCGGTGTACGCGAAGTCGCTGTAGCGAATCGCGGCGCTCCGGTCGGTGCTGCCAGCGGGGACGAACGTGACATCTCCGAGCACGTTGCCGGCGTGCTCGGCGGCGACCCAGTCGCCCTCTGGCAGGAAGTGGAGCTCGGCAGGAGGCGCATCCAGCGAAACCTCCGCGAGCTGCAGCGTCTGGAGATCCAGCGTCACCACCGCATCGCCCGGCGAGCCGGCGAAGAACACGCGCTGCGCGTTCGCATCCGTCGTCCAGGTGTTCACGGGGCGGGCGAGCTGGATGGATTGGATTTTCGCTCGAAGGCGATTCGTCGCGTCCTCCACCGTCACGACCGACAGTGCGGGGCCCGCACCGGCGGAGCTGTCCACCGAGGCGTGCGGGAAGATCGCCTTCTCCAGATCGGGCAGCACGAGCGGCGAAGCGAACGTTCCATCCAACGCAGCTGCGCCGGACCTTCCGTCGTTCACGTCCCACGCGGCGACGGTGCGGAGGCGCTCGTCGTAGAAGAGCACGCGGGTGCCCTGCAGCACCGCTGCCTTGCTGAGCGCGTCCGGGAGTCCAATCCGCCTCGCGTTGTCCACGATGCCGCGCGCGTCGAGGATGAACGCCTCTTCCGACGCCGCGAACACCGCGAGCACCGCGTCCTTCAATCCGCCCGGCGGCGCCGCGATGTCGGTGAGCCCGCGCCCGCCCGAGACGAAGTTGACCGACGCGCTGACCGGCACGCCGACTTCAGTGCCGAGCTCGATCACCACCACATCGTCGAGCCCCGTCGCGCGGACGAACAGCCAGTGGCCATCATCAGAGAACACCGCCTTCGCGACCGAGGTCTCGTCCGTGCTGCCCTGCGGCCGGAGCGAGATGCGGCGAGGAGCGACCTCGGGGTGAAGCGCGTCGAACACCGCGACACCGCGCTCCAGCGCAACCGCCACGAGCCGGCGATTCGCCTCCGAGGGAC
>JBJMQN010000044.1:0-2014 GCA_045802665.1 Myxococcaceae bacterium
ACAATCTAACCCAACACCACTCAAAACCAAACTATTACTTGTCGAGCAGCACTCCGCCGTCACTTCGACGCAGCACCAGCACTCCGCTCCCGTCGAGCACGATCACGACCTCTCTCGCGATCACGATGGGCGGGAGCGGCGGCCAGATCCCTGCTCGGCCGACATCCTCCGCGCGCACTCGAAACGCATTCTTCATTCGCGGCGACAGCACTCGCCGCCACAACATTCGTCCTTCGCGAACCAGCGCCACCGCCACCGGCCCGAACCACTCGCTCTCCGCGTAGAGCTCCGGATACGGCCCTTCCGGCGCGTTCATCTTCTGCAGCTCCCACTGCAGCTCCGGGGCTCCAACAGGCGCGGCGACGACGTCTGCGGCGATGCACGTGTTCATGCCTGTTCGAACGCACAAGGCGCGCGATCGATCTGAATCAGATGCACCTACACCGGCCACCTCCGTCACCGGAATGTGCCGAAACTGCGCAGCTTCGTTTGGTACGTTCACCTCTCCCCGCATGCGCTCACGCCTCTCCCTTTCCCTGTGCGCTGCGGCGCTGCTGCTCTCGTCTCGCGCGTTCGCGGTCGTCTACGAGGCGGACATCAAGATCGAAGACGAGCAGGACCTCTACGAGCTGAACGCGCGCGGGGTCATCTCCGACGAGGCGCTCGAAGAGCTCGTGGATCTGCTCCGCACCGGCGTGGATCTCAACAACGCCAACCGCGACGATCTCTACGAGCTGCCCGGGCTCACGTACGAACAGGTGGATCGGATCCTCGCGTACAGAAAGCTCGCGACGCACATCGATGATCCCGCGGATCTCGTCCGCAACCAGATCCTCACGCCGGAGCAGCTGCTGCAGATCGCCCCGTTCCTCGTCATCCGCGAGGCGGGCGGCGTCGTCCCCGTCACTGGCCGGGTGCGCGCGGTCACCTCGTACACCGCAGGCGATCCTTACGCGCCGCCATCATTTCTTCAGCTTCGACTGAGAGCGCCGCTCGGGTTCACCGCCGGGCTGCTCGCGACGACCACTCGGCAACGGCTGGGCGAAGTGCGCTGGGATGACGCTCGGCAGTCGCTCTCCGCCACCGCGCCCACGTACGGCTTCGAGCTGCCCAAGTTCTTCGTGCAATGGCGTGGCGCGCAGTCCACCGTCATCGGCGGCACGTACCGCGTCGGCTTTGGCGAACGGCTCACGCTCGACAACACGAGCCGGCAGACCCCAGACGGCATCTACCTCGACGACAGCGTCCTGCGGCTGCAGCGCATTCAGTCTTCGTTCTGCCGCATCACCGGCGGCACCGGCGACGATCCGGACTGCACCACATCGGAGGACAACCTCTACATCACGCCGGACTTCCGCTGGCGCACCGGCTTCCGCGGGCTCGCGGGCCACGTGGAGAACCTCTCCGCGGGCTCCGTCGACGTGGACCTCACCGGCTTCGCGAGCTACCAGTCCCGTGCGGTCTACCAGTACGCCATCTACAACACCGAGAACTGCGCTGATCCGCACACCGACAACGTCTCCGCGTGCGCCGCGCCGCCGGTCCAGCTCCGCAATCCCAACGGCGACATCGCGACCACGCGCTTCACGTTTCAGGCGCTGCCGGACTTCTTCAACGAAGCGGCGACCGGCGGCAACGCGTCACTCAGCTTCGGGCCCGGCAAACACCTCGGGCTCACCGGCTACTACGCTCGGCCCATCTTCGGCGCGAACACGCCAATCGATTTTCAGGAGTACGCGCCCTACCCGTACGGCGGCGGCTTCGGCGCCGTGGGCATCGACGGCGCGCTCAGCCTCGAGCACCTGAACCTCTTCGCCGAGGCCTCGCGCAGCTTCGACAACGAACCTCAAGGCAAGGGCGGCGGCTACGCGGTCATCCAGCGCAGCGTGTACAGCTTCCTGAAGCAGGAGTTGGAGCTGTCGCTTCGCTACTACGATCGCGACTACCTGAATCCGTACTCGCGGGCGATCAGCGAGCCCGATCGCCTCGACGGACAGCGAGTGCGCAACGAAGC
>JBJMQN010000045.1:0-5019 GCA_045802665.1 Myxococcaceae bacterium
CAGGGCATGTCCGAAGCCGACCGCAACGTGCTCGACCCCAACATCCGCGAGGCGCTGAAGAACTTCGCGGTTCTCGACGGCGCCTTCGTGATCCGCGAGGACGGCGTGGTGCTCGCCGCCGGGCGCTATCTGTCCGCCTCCAACGAGAGCGTGAAGATTCCTCTGGGGCTGGGCGCACGCCATGCGGCCGCTGCGAGCATCACGGCCGAGACCCGGTGCATCGCGATCGTGGTGAGTCAGACCTCGGGCGCGGTCCGGCTCTTCAAAGAGGGCAACATCGTCCTCGAGCTGCACCAGACCGCGCGACGGACGTAACCAGCCGCCGTTCACGTCAGTACAGAAAGAACACCGCCGCGCGGATCAGGTTCGAGAGCTCCTGCGCGCCGCCTCGGTGACGAAGCAGATCCGCCGCGCACGCAGCGACCAGCTCACCGGCATTCGCATCGAACGGGTCCGCCGGATTGGACGCGTTGTACGCGACCTTCGCGCAGTTCTCCGCGAGCAGCAGCATGCCCGTCTCGACGACGTCCTGCGGCTGCCGGCTGAGCCCCCGCACCGCCTGAAAAGCCTCCTTCGCTTCAGGCCACGCAGCGGGCGCGAAGCAGCAGCGGAAGACCTCGTTCACTTCTTTCGGCAGATCCATCCCCACGGTGGCGGCGAACAGCACCGCGCCGGCCCAGTTGGGACGGTCCTCGGGCGCGAGCCGTTCGAAGAGCAGCTTCCCCGCCGCGCGCGCGTTGCCTTCGTTCCACAGCCGCTCAGCCTCATCCACCTGGGTCTCCGCCTTTGTCCTCGCGGTAGATCTGCGCGAGCGCGAACGCGCGCTCCACCTCGTCGCGCGCCTTGTCCAGGGCGAGCACCTTGTCCAGGCGCGTGACCTCCTGCCGCATCGCCGTCGTCACCGCGAGCCCCGCCGCGAGCCGCGCCCTCGCGCTTGCGCGTTCGGCGCGCAGCGAATCCGCCTTCTCGGAGAGCTCCTTCGCCGCGTCCATCAGCAGCTGTGCGTCGTTCTCCGCGCGCGTCAGCGCCTCGGCTGTGGAGTCGATCATCTTCTGCGTGTGATCGAGATCCGCCTGCAACAGCCGCAAGGCCTTCGCGTCGTGCTTGTCGTTCGCCTGCTTGTAGCGGTCGCCCAGCTCGATGAGCTGCTTCTGGTACTTGTCCTGATCGCGCCTGAGCGTGCTGCGCATCGCGAGCAGCGTGGCGGCGGACTTCCGAACCTCGCCGGCCTGCCGATCGAGATCCTCGAGGTAGGCGTCGTACGCCTTGAGCGGATCGTCGCCCGGGCCCGCCTTGTTTTTCTTTTTGCCGCCGAACCCGAACACGTTGGCCCCAACGTTAGCGGGCAAGTGCGCTCAGGCGAAGGGCCGACAGACGAGCCGCACCCGGTCCAGTGACTCTCTGACCGATGGAATGTTCTCCGTCAGGATCGTCTGGAACGCCGCGAGCGTGATTCCGTACACACCGAGCAGGTGCTGGACCAGCACCACGGCCTCGCTCGCGCGGGACTCAGGAGGCGCGAGGCCCGCCGCTTCCGTCACCGCGTCCAGGATGTCCGTCATCCGGTTGATCTCGTCCTCACTCGCGCGCTTCGGCAGCGGCGCTTCGGGCGGCGTGGGGAAGAACGCGTCGAAGGAAATCTGCGGGGGCGCGGGCTGCGCGACCGTCGCCGAGCCTTGCGCGAGCTCCAGCAGCGCCTCGAGCTGGGGCAGAAGCTGCTCCAGCGCCGTGGCCGTCGCCTCCACTTCACGGGGGAGCAGCGTCCGGAACGAGGTGTCGAACTCCGTGCGCGCGGACGCGATCTCCCGGTCGTCGAGGTGATGGTAGAAGGCGCGGCCGCCGGAGGCGCGCTGCTCCATCATCAGGGCCTTCAAGTCCTGGTTCTCTTCGCCAAGCGAGATGAACGACAGCGCGATGCTGACGTCCGACACCGGCGAGCGCTCTTTGCGGATCTGCTCCTTGTCGACGCGATCCTCACCGTCGGTGATCAGCACCACCGTCGCCCGAGCGAGGTACGGGTCCGACCCGCGCGCCGCCACGATCTGCTGAAAGGCCGAGGTCAGCGCCAGCGTGATGTCCGTCTGCCCTTCCGCGGGGGAATGCTGGAACAGCTTCTGGATGTGCTCCGTCGCGTCCGCGGCGTTGTCCACGCGCATGAGCTCGGTGGGCTCGTCGTTGAAGTAGCAGAAGTAGAGCGGGTCGAACGGCTGGTTCCGGCGGGCTCGGACGCGGAGGTTGTTGAGCTCGGCGATCATGATCGCGTCACGGAAGCGGGCGCGCGCGCCGTGCATCGATCCTGACGCATCGCAGACGTAAACGCGGACGGCGGTCTTCCTGACCTTCTTCGGGCGCGGCGGCGGCTCCTGCTCCAGATACGTCCGCACGAGCTGCTGGTTCGCGGCGAGATCGTAGAGGAGCGTGCGCGGATCCTGGATCACGAAGTTCTCGAACTCGTGCAGGCCAGAGGCCGTCTCGAACGTCATCGTCTGAGTCGGATACGGAACGCGCCGCTGAATCGTCCGCAGCTTCGAGGGATCGATCTCCATGATCTCCTCGGCGAGAGTGTCCTCCACGTCGAAGAACCGAGCGCACCCGGACGCGAGCTCGAACGCGCCGAGCTGCTCCTCGGACAGGTTCCACGCCAGCTGCGCGAGGAGCTCATCCGCCTTCGCGCGCTCCTGAGCCTTCGCCCGCGCCTTCTCCCCTCCCTCGAACTGCACCGCGGACGGCAACGTCCAGTTCACGGCGGAGACCTTGTCGGAGCGTTCGACGGCTTTGGACAGCTTCGCCTTGTCGGGGATGAGCGTGAGCAGCGCTGACTGCGCGACCGCGGCCAGCGCCGGCTCGTCCGCCTCCACCGCGTTCTCGTAGAGTCCTCGCAGCGCCTGATACGCGGCCGTGGGATCGCGCCTCGCCGTCGTCTGGACGTGGCGGACGAGATCCTTCAGCGTGCGCGTGGGCGGCAGGCTGCGGGTCCGTTCGCGAGCGGCGGAGACCTCCATCCGGAGCTGCCGGACCAGATCGCGATCGGTATCCGCCCCGGCGCGGAGCAGCATCTCGTTCGCGTAATCGAGGTCGCGCCGCTTCTGGACCATGTCCTCCGCGTTCTGCCGGGCGCGGTTCGTCCAGAAGTTCGCCACCGCCACCTTCGCGCTGACTGGCGGCTCCGCAGCGCTGCCCGCGGTCTGGCGATCGAAGATCTCGAACGGGACCGTCTGAGCTTTCTCCGGCGGCAGCGAGAAGATCTCGGCGACCTTCACCGCCCGGGCGACCTTGATGAACGCCCGCTCCAGCTCGGACACCGCGCCGCCCGGAGCGCTCCCCGCGATCGTCGCCAGCTCCAGCGCCCTGAGCCGGGTCTCGTACTCGGAGAGCGCCTGCGTCGCTCGCTGGTTGAGGCCTTTGGACAGCTCCGCGGCCTTGCCCTTCTGAACGCCCAGACTGCGCAGCAGCACCGCGTCCGCGGCCGTGTGGATGCCCACGCGATCCAGATCCCGATCCACCGCGTTGACGACCTCCAGCGGAGCAAGCTGCTCCACGCGCACGAAGAACGCGAGCGCGCGGTTCACCATGCCCACGTCCGCGACGCGCCCATCCCTGAGCGCATCCAACCGCATGCGGATGTCGTCGAGCCGCGCCAGCACGGTGCTCCCTTAGAGCTGCGACCGGACTTCGAGCAGCCGTTTGCTGAACGCGGTGAAGTCCTGATTCATCCCCTCCACCACGTCATGGAGCGCCTTCGCGTTTTCGCCAATCTCGCCCGGCTGCGACATGAGCGGCATCAGCGCGGACTGCAGCCTGAGCAGCTCGCCTTCGCGCAGCGCGACCGTCGGGAACCGGCTCTTCACGAGCTTGTCCAACACCTGTTCCGCCTGCGTGCGCTGCTTGAGATCCTCCGGCGCGGGAAGCCCGTCGAGCAGTTGCGTCAGCCAGCTTCGGAGGTAGCGGACCCGGACTTGCAGTGACTGCAGCTCGGAGACCGCGACCGCCTTCTTGATGTTCTCGGAGAGGAACGTCGTCGCACTGCCAGAGGGGACGCCGACCAGCTGCGCGTCCATTTGAAGCAACGCAACGAGCTCGCCGTCCTTCGCCTTGTTCGCGATCGTGCCGCGGTACTGCTCGTACGCCGCGCCGGACGCCACGGTGGGCGCCCCGGGCTGCACGACCTGCGGAGCTTTGTTCGAAGCGGCGTAGGAGCTGAGCCGCTGCTCCAGCACGCCCTTCGTCTGCTCCACCGCGCGTTCGGCGGAGATGCCTTCGCGACGCAGCGTCTCCATCACGTTCTGCACCTGCCGCGCGAGCGCATCGATCCGATCGAACTGCGCCTGCGTGAACGCCTGCGCCGCGTAGTCCGCGCCCAGCGGCCCGAGCAGCTCCTCGCGAACACCGGTCTCGGTGGGCGACAGCCGCGCGATGCTCCGTTCGAGCTGCGCGAGCCGGCGCGAATCCGTGGAGAGCGTCTCCAGGAGCTCGCCCTGCTTCGTCTTCCGGTTGAGGTAGGAAGTGCGAACGCGGCGCCGGAGCGCGACGGCGGTGCGTTGCCGGATGGTGTCCTCGAGCTGGGTCAGCCCGTCCGAGCCGTTCGGCACGTACGCGGAGAGCTGAGCGGCGAGCGCGCCGACGCGGGCGATCTCCTCTTCGAGATTGTCCGCGAGGGCGACGAGGCCATCCATCGCCACGGTCGCGTCGAACTCGCTGCTCTCTGCCGAGAGCGCCACCTGCTCCAGCGCCTGCCGGCAGAACTGCGCCGCGAGCTTGCCCAGGCCGGGGAGGCGATCGCGGAGCTCGGGGGCCGCTCGGCACAGCTCCAGCACTTCACCGATGGAGGCCGCGAGCTGCAGGCCACTGCGACCTTCGCCCTGAGCCGACATGCCGCGTGAGAGCCTGAGCTCCACCGCGCCCGCGAGGAGCCGCGCCGCCGAGACCAGCGGAGATCGGTTCTCCGGATGGCGAGGCCCCGGGACCAGCTTGCTCGTGAGCGACTGCGCGGCACCGAGCGCGACGTTCGCCTGGTAGTTC
>JBJMQN010000046.1:0-2725 GCA_045802665.1 Myxococcaceae bacterium
GAAGCTCGGGCGAAGCTCGGGCGAAGGGTCGGGCGAGCGTCGGGCGAAGCGTCGGGCGAAGCTCGGGCGAAGCGTTGGGCGAAGCTCGGGCGAAGCGTCGGGCGAAGCGTCGGGCGAAGCGTCGGGCGAAGCGTCGAGCGTCGACGGTCGAGCGCTCCTCGATGCCGGAACATCAGCCCGGGCGCGGAGACGACGCCACCCTTCCCGCGCTTCCCCTGTGCTACGCCGCGCAGCGTGGCGAAGACCTCAGAGCCCTGGCCGGTGCTGTTCGCGCTCGGTGCGTTGGGCGCCGGGCTCATCTTCGGCGCGCTCGCGATGTTGTGGTCGGCCGGGCCGCCGGGAGTCGTGCTCACGGTGCTGTGGTGCGTGCCGGTCTCAGCGGTCCTCGCTGCGTGCACGTACTTCGCGCGGAAGCAGAACAAGGTCGGTCTGTTCCGCGCGTGGGGAATCGTGGAGTTGATCGCGCTGCTCGGCGCGGCGTCGCTGACCGTCCTGTTGAAGTAGCGGTCCCGCCGGTGCATTGCCGCGAGCCTTGCGTCGCGCATCCGGTATAACGGACGTCCATCCGACATGGTCGCCGTCCGCTTTAACGGACGAGTCGCTTGCTTTGGCGGATATCCCTCCGTTATGTTGGATGGGTGTTGACGCGTCCCGTCAGGCCGCTCGGAACCTCCCGCCGCTGTTGCGGAAAGTGTTCCTGCTCGTGCTGCGCCCGCTGAGGCGCGCCGTGCGGCAAATCCCTTCACCCGCAGTCCCTTCGAGAAACGCATGTCCACGCTGTTCGACCAGCCACGACCCCGGAAGAGCTTCGGTGACGCCGCCGAGGCCGCGGAGTTCGTCGGGATGCTGGAGAAGTTCGAGCGCGGAGAGATCACCTCCGATCAGTATCGCCACTACCGCCTGAGCCGCGGCATCTACGGCCAGCGGCAGGACGGGCTGCACATGGTGCGGGTGAAGATCCCTCAGGGGATCATCACCGCGCCGCAGCTCCGGATCCTCGCGGACCTCGGCGAACGCTACTCGCGCGGCTACGGCCACCTGACGACGCGGCAGAACATCCAGTTCCACAACGTGAAGCCGGAGAACGCGCCGCCCTTCATGGAGGCGCTCGCGAACTGCGGCCTCACGACGCGCGAGGCGTGCTCGCACACGGTGCGCAACGTCGTCGGCTGCCCGTACTCGGGCGTGGATCCCGACGAGCCCTTCGACGTCACGCCCTATGGCGAGGCGGTCACGCGGCACTTCCTGCGGAACAAGTGGGGCTCGGGGTTGCCGCGCAAGTTCAAGATCACCATCTCCGGCTGCCCGGATGACTGCGCGCGCTCGGCGATGAACGACATCGGGATCATCGCGCAGCTGAAGGACGGCGTGCGCGGGTTCAGGATCCTGGTCGGCGGCGGCACCTCCACGCTCCCGCGCAGCGCCCGGGTGATCCACGAGTTCCTTCCGGCGGACGACCTGCTCGCCTCCTGCGAAGCGGTCGTGCGCGTCTTCAACGTGGAGGGTGAGCGGAACAACCTTCGCAAAGCGCGCCTCAAGTGGGCCATCGAGCGCCTCGGCTGGGAGGGCTTCAAGGCCCGCTACGAGGAAGAGCTCGTGAACATCCGCTTGGACGGAGGCCGTCCGCTCCCGCCTATTCCCGGTCCGGAACAGCCGCCGCCGAAGCGACCCATCCTGCGCACCGACGGGCGTCCCCTGCCGCGCGATTACCAGGAGTGGAGGACGAACAACGTCCGCGCGCAGCTGCAGAAAGGCTACTTCGCGGCGACCGTGTTCCTGCGGCTGGGCGACATCTCGGGAGATCAGTTCCGAGGCATCGCGAAGATCGCCGAGGAGCTCGGCGACGGCACGGTGCGGACGACGCTGCAGCAGAATCTGCTCTTCCGCTGGGTTCCGGAGGAGGCGTTGCCGGTCCTCTGGTCGAGGCTGCAGGAGTTGGGGCTCGGCGAGGGACACGCGGACTCGCTGCGCGACGTGGTCAGCTGTCCCGGCGCGGAGACCTGTAAGATCGCGGTGACCGCCTCGCGCGGACTGGCGCAGCTGCTCGGGGATCACTTCAAGGAGAAGCCGCTCGGCAACGCGTCCACGGCGGACATCAAGATCTCCGGTTGCCCGAACGGTTGCGGCCAGCACCACATCTCCGCGATCGGCCTCCAGGGCGGCGTGAAGAAAGTCGGCGGGAACCTGGTGCCGCAGTACCACTTGATGATCGGCGGCGCCGTCGACGGAACCGGCGCGAAGTTCGGACGGCTGGTGGCGCGGCTCCCGGCACGACGCGTTCCCGAGGCGGTGGATCGGCTGCTCGCGCACTTCGAAAAACACCGCGGACCGGACGAGAAGCCGCACGCGTTCTTCCTGCGGCTCGCCACGGATGAAGCACGCAAGCTCGTGGCCGACCTCGAGAAGATCGACGAGAAGAACGCCAGGCCCGAGGACTTCATCGATCTCGGCAGCGACGTGCAGTTCAAGGTGGTGCTGACCGAATCGGAGTGCGCGGCATGAGCACGCCCGAGTCAGTTCAGGGCAGAGCAGTCGGTCCGTTCGATTCCGCACCGGCGAACAACACGGTGCGCGCCGACAATCGCTTCGACCTCGAGCGGGAAGCGAAGGCGCTCTCCACCGCGTCGCTGCCGGAAGTGCTCGGTTGGATCGAGAAGAGCTTCGGGGCGACCGCGGCGCTTGCGTCCAGCTTCAGCATCGAAGACGTGCTGATCATCCACGAGGC
>JBJMQN010000047.1:0-3221 GCA_045802665.1 Myxococcaceae bacterium
CGCAGTGTGGTGGTCCGACGCATCCTTCGCGATCCAACCGAGCAGCCCTTGCTCAATGAACACCGTTCAACATCTCGCCGGAGGGTTATGAGTCGCTTCAAGCAGTTGGCCGCGTGGTGCCTCGTGGCAATCGCCGCAGCTGGATGCGCTACCGGGCGTGGCGAATGGGGGATGTCCGCGGCGAATGACTCGTCGAACTCGGGCGCATCCTCCAACGATTCCGGGAACAGCTCGGGCCAGTCCGGGCAGTCCTCCGGCGACTCCGCGAAGTCCTCCAACGGCACCGCGAATTCGTCCAACAACGGCGGCTCGTCTGATTCGAACGCGTCGTCCAAGACGTCGTCGCAGAACACCTCGCGAGACTCCGGAAACTCGTCAGCGGTGGTGAGCGGCGTAGGGCTTCTCGTGACCACGGTCGCCGGGATCGGCGTCGCGATCTACGCGACGGTGCGGGTAGTGCAGCAGCAGGCCGCGCAGGGAAAGACCGCGATGCGCTATCTGCGATCGAACGGAGATCAGCTCAAGCAGGACCTCGCGATCGGTGAAGGGCCCGCCTTGGACGATCTTGCAGCGGCGGCTGAGGTGCGGACGGAACACTCCGCGCGCTTCAATTCGCTATTGAGAGCGCACAGGCGTGAGCTGCTCGAGCTCGCGGATCCCGAGAAGCTCACCGCGGAGCGTGCGCTCACCTTCCTCTCTCGCATCGGCGAGCTTGCGGCGGCGGACGAGGTGTTGCGCGAGGACGTGAACAGCTGGCTCGCTCGGCACGCTGAGGAAGGTTGATGAAGCGGGTGGTGACCCACTCGTCGAAGCGGCCAACGGTGCAGGCGCGGCTGATTTCGCTCTGCCTGTCCCTCGTCCTGTTCCCATGCGCGGCCCACGCAGCGAGCGCGCCAGACCCAGCGAGCTCGATCGACTTCCGAAAATTCCGCGAGGACACCGGCGTCAGCGTGAGCTGCGCGATGGAGCCGTGTCCGCCGTGGACCGCCTCCGCACTCGAAGATTTCAAAGAGGCCTTCAATCGCCTCCCTCCAAAGCTCCGCGCTCCACCCGGTGGACTGAAGATCCTCGTCCATCGCAACGAACGCGAGCTCGGCCTGGGCGACGGCACGCGCCACGCTCCCGAATGGACCTCCGACACGTTCCACGTCTACGGCTTCTCGCCTTCCACCGAACGCCGCGCGAGCTGGAGACTCGAATCGCTCAGCGAAGACGCTCGCGTTCACCTCTGGCGTCAGCGCGCCTTCGTGCACGCGGTGATGAAGCGCTGGGACGACGCGAAGCACTTCAGCGAACGCCCACTGTGGCGACGGCTCTCCGGCTGGAGCTGGGGCGTGCAGGGGGATCGACCCGCGAACATCTTTCCCGGCGCGTACAGCCGCGCCCGAGGCATGGCGAGCGCTCAGCTCGACCTCCTCACCTTCGCCGAAGAATTCTTCGCACCGGTTCCTGACGACGCGCTCGCGATCGACGAACAGGTGCGCTGTCAGGAGCTCTCGAAGAGCCGCGCGCTTCACACGCTCCTCTACGAAGCAAAGCTCGTGGACGCGCCGTACGAACGCGCCGCCTGCCCCGCGTTCGATGGCTGGGCGGCGATCGACCGGCTCGATTCGATCGAAGTCCTCCTCGTCGCCTCTTCCGGAAAGCGGCCAGAGTCCCTCTTCGGTCACCTCCTGATGCGCCCGGTGCACCGCGAAGGCGCGACCGTTCAAGGGCAAAGCTTCGAGAGCGCGATCCAGATCGCGGCGATCACCGACGGCGAAGCGGCCGGCCCCATCTACGTCTACCGCGGCATCTTCGGCGGCTATCGCACGGCGATCTTCACGCTCTCGCTGCGCGATCTCGAACGCGAGGTGCTCGACGGAGAGCAGCGCACGATCCGGCGCTTCAAGCTTCAACTCTCCCCGCTCGAACAGGAGCGGCTGATGGAGCGCGTCTTCGAGCTCGAACGGCGCGGCTACTACGACTACCGGTTCTTCACCTCCAACTGCGCAACGCAGATCGCGGAGCTCGTGCAGAGCGCGGTCGACGAGGACACGACGATCACGATGCCGGGCGTGCTGCTCGCGTCACCGGGCACCGCGCTCGATGCGTTCGCCTCGGTTCAGCGCGAAGGACACGACGGCAAGCGCGCGCTCATCACGCGGGTCAACGGAGACCTCGAGCCGTCCTCGGTGATCGCAGACCGCGCTGAAGCCGAACGCTTCGAGCTGGAGCAACAGCTTCGAACCGATTCGCACGTGGAGACACTCTTCGAACAGGCGCACTCCGCGAAGTTGTCCGAACGGCTCGGCGCGTTGAGGGAGCTCGCCGCACTTCCTGTGGATCAGAAATCAGTCCTCTATCGCTGGTGGCTCGACACCGTGCGCGTCGAACGCTTCCGGGTCGATCGTGCCCGCACCGCGCTCCGCAAATTGGAGCTCGCGACGCTGCTGCCGAACGGCTCGCCAGAGTCCACCGACTCAGTCGTCGCGGAACGCCAGGCGCTGTTCGAACGCGAGTCGCGCCTCGACGAGAACCTGATGGAGCTGGATCGAGCGGACGCCGCTCGCGAGTGGTGGTCAAAGGCGCCGCGCCGCCCGTTCACCGAAGCGGAGCAACTCCAGAAGGCCGAGCTCGAAGCGCAAGTGTCCGCGTTCGACGACGTCACCCGGCTCCAGGGCGAGGTGATCGACCGAAGCCTCTCGGACGTCTCGCCGAAGACGGTCCTGCGCGAAGAGTCCGCACGGCTGGAAACCTCGCAGCAATCGTGGGCGGAGCGCGCGACGCTTCACTCCGGAACCTGGCGGAACGCATTCGGAGTCACGTTCGCCGGCGATGTTCCTCTCGTTCGCCTGCAGAGCGCGGGGATGCGCGAGCTGCTCGGAGATCAACGCGTGCGCGGCCTCGCCGCCGGGACGGAGTTGCACGTGCTCGACGCGGACGCGACGTTCGCGCCAACGCTCGGCTGGCCCGAGCTGCGCGAGAGTCACTTCACGCTGTTCGGCTGGAGATCGCTCGGCAGAAAGCAGCCCTCTCTTCGCGACGGGCTCTACGAATGGTTCGGCTACGGGTTTCAGGCGAGCACGGACTATTGGAACCAACGCGCCCTGCCCAACCGCACCCGGATCGACGTGGAGAGCTTCGCGCTGCTCGATGCCGACGCCACGTTCGAACGACATCTCGCCATCGGCCTCGGCGCGCGCGGCGAGCTGGACTGGGCGGATCTCAGTCGCGGCGCA
>JBJMQN010000048.1:0-3494 GCA_045802665.1 Myxococcaceae bacterium
GTCGCGGATCGAACCGCGCGTCGTCACGCATCCGGCGATCGCGTACCAGAGCGTGCTCATCAACCACCCCGCCCTCTTCGGCAACCCGCCCGGGGCCCAGCCGGCCGCCGAAGCGCACGTGGCGATCATCGACATTGGCCACGAACGCACGTCGATCGCGATTGGACGCGCCGGCGGTCCGTTGGAGTTCGCGCGCACGTTCGCGGGCGGCGGCAAGGACCTGACGCGAGCGCTGGCGGCGGAGTTCAACACCGCGCTGCCCGACGCAGAGCAGTGGAAGATGCAGCACGGCGCGCTGGGCTCGCAGATCGTGGGCCCTGATGCAGAGCGAGCGGCGGGCGCGTTCATCCGCGGCATGCAGCCCATCCTCCGCGAGCTGCGCTCCTCGCTGAAGTCGTTCACCGCACGGACGCGCGGCACGGTGTCGCAGGTGTACTTGTGTGGTGGCACCGCTCGGATGCCGGGAATAGAGGAACAGTTCACCCGCGATCTCGCCATCCCCGCGCAGCTTCTCCCCCTGCCGCAGGAGGCGAGCACCCTTCCGCCCGAGCAGCACGCGGCCGCCACGCAGGCGTTCGCGCTCGCGCTGCGCGGGACGATCACCGGTGCGAAGGCGCCGCGCTTCAACCTCCGCCGCGGCGACTACGGCTTCAAGGGCGACTTCGATTACGTGAAGGACAAGATCGGGCTCCTCGTGGGCTTCGGCGCCGTCCTGCTCATGCTCTTCATCGCCTCCAGCTTCGTCCGGAACTCGCTGCTCGCCCGGCGCGAGAAGCAGGTGGACGCGATGCTCTGCGACGTGACGCAGAAGGTGCTCGGCCAGTGCGAGCCCAACTACGACCGCGCCCTCTCGATGTTGAAGGGCAAGGAGTCACCGGCGGCGGCGGTGCCGAAGTATTCGGCGGCGAATCTGCTCGCGGAGCTCGTCGCGCGGGTGCCGCCGGATGCGCCGGTGACGTTCGATCAGATCGTCATCGATCTGGACCGCGTCACGCTGCGCGGCGAGACCGACAACAGCAAGCAGATCGACAAGATCACGACCGGCCTCAAGACCTACAAGTGCTTCAAGGAAGTGAAGGAGGGCAAGGTCGAGAAGACCAAGGACGGCCAGAAGGTCACCTTCCGCCTCGACATCCAGATCGAGTGCCCCGACTCCGCTCCCACGCCGCCGCAGGGGTGATGCCATGGACCAGCTCAAACAACTCATCGCTCCGGTTCAGACCTGGTTTCAGAGCCTGTCGCTGCGCGAACGAAGGCTCGTGCTGATGGCCGGGAGCGCGGTGCTCGTGTTCGTGCTCTTGATGACCTTCCTGAGCTTCTCCAGCTCCGCGCGGTCGTACCAGAAGCGCACCGACCAGAAGCTCACCCAGCTCACCGAAGTGCAGCAGCTCGCGATGTCGTTCCACGAGGCGGAGCAGGCGCGCGCGAACGTGGAGAACAACCTCCGCCGTTCGGACGTGAAGCTCATCACCTACCTCGAGGAGAAGGGCACCGCGGTGGGGCTCGACATCCCGACGATGAACCCGAAGGGCGATCTGCCGATCGGTGATGGGACGATCATCGAGAGCTCCGTGGAGCTGACGCTGACCGACATCACGCTCACCAAGCTCGTCGACTTCCTGAACGCGGTGGAGGCCGGCCCGGGCGTGGTGAAGGTGAAGTACCTGCGCGTGGAGCCGAAGCCCGCGAACGAGAACCTCACCGCGTGGGCCACCATCGCCACGTACCGGATGAAGTGACATGCCCCCGGAACCGAAATCATCTCGCGGAAAGTGGATCGCGGTTTACGTCGGCTTCTTCATCGTCGCGCTGATCTTCGGCGTGTACGTCACCTTCCCGTACGACGCCCTCAAGTCCCGCGCGCAGATGGAGGCGGCGTCCGCGGGCTACTTCGTGCGGATGGATTCGTTGGGGCCGGGCCTCTTCGGCGTCACCGCGAAGGATGTGAAGATCAGCAAGGCGATTGCCGAGGGCAGTGACACGCCGCCTCCGTCGCTGCAGCTGGAATCGGTGAGCCTGCGGCCCGCGCTGTTCCCGCCCGGCTTCGCGTTCCGAGCGAACGCTTTCGGCGGCGTCATCTCCGGCAGCATCGGCGGACTCGGCGACATCGGGCTTCGCGTGCATCTGGATGAGATCTCGCTGAGCGAAGGAAATCTGAAGGCGTTCTCCGGCGTGGATCTCTCCGGCAAAGCGAATGCCGACCTCGCGTTGGACATCCCGCGCGTCGCGGCACCGGGCAGCAAAGTGAAGGAGCCGGACCTCGCGCAGGCGAACGGCAATTTTGACCTGAACGTGGACGGGCTGTCGGTGAACGGCGGGACCGTGACCGTGCCCATGTACGGCGAGCCCACGCCGATGGACCTGCCGAAGATCGTGGTCGGCAACGTCGAGGGGAAGATCAAGTTCGAGAAGGGCATCGGCACGATCGAGAAGTTCCACGGCAAGGGGAGCGATCTCGAGCTGTTCCTCGCCGGGACGCTGAAGCTCTCGCGCAAGCTCGAGTACGCAGAGCCCGCGATCGATCTGAAGCTCAAGGCGGAGCCCGACTTCGTGAAGCGGCTGGGCCTCATTGGCGCAGGGCTCTCGATGATGGGGCCGGACAAGACGGACCCGTCGTTCCGAGCGGCGCGCATCACCGGGTATCTCGGCCGTCCGAACTTCCAGCCGCAGCGGTGAGCCTGACCCCAGGCGCCGTTGGCGGCACGGGCTGGCTCACCCACTTGAATCCGGAAAAACCCGCGTGCTACGCCCTCGCGCACTTCACCGAGGGGGTTGCACTTGCCGGAGCTGGTTTTCTTTCGCCGTGGCGAAGAGGTCCTTCGCGTTCAGGTTGGTGACGATCGGCTGGTGCTCGGGCGCGGCGACAAGTGCGATGTCGCGATCCCCGATCCGGAAGTGAGCCGGCAGCAGGTCGCGCTCAAGTTCGACGGCAAGGAACTGCAGCTCGAAGATCTCTCCGGCAAGGGCACGCTGCTCTCCGGAAAACCTGTCACGAACGCGGTGGTCCCCGACGGCGGCGACCTCACGCTGGGCCAGTGGCGGGCCATCTTCCGCGCCTCCTCAGGCGACGGCGCGAGCGACGCAACTCAAGTGGGCGACGGCAACACGCAGATCGCGCCGAAAGATCCGAACGCGCAGAAGTGGCAGCCCGCGCAGGTGCGGATCAAGCAGGGCAGCAACGAGACCGTGCACAAGCTCGCCGGCGACAGCTTCACCGCTGGAAAAGACCCGGCCTGCGATCTCGTCATTCAGGATCGCTTCATCTCGAGCCGCCACCTGCGTGTCACCCGCCACGAGGGCGCGTTCCACGTCGTGGACACCAACTCCACCAACGGCACGTTCATTGGCCCTTTGCGCATTCACGAAGTGACGGTGCCGCTGTTCACGACGCTGCGCGTGGGCGAGGCGGAGCTCGTGCTCGAGCCAGCGGCTTCGTCGAAGAAAGACGGCGGCGGCGCGTATCAGGGAATCATCGGCAGCGATCCTTCGGTGAA
>JBJMQN010000049.1:0-5487 GCA_045802665.1 Myxococcaceae bacterium
GAAGGCAGTTCGGGACGAGCCCAACGCGTCGAAGGACAGCGGCTGGTCGGTCACGTGCGTGAAGGCGCACGCGCAGAAGGATCTGCACGAACGCACCGTGGGAGATCTCACCCGCCGAGTGGCCTCGCTCCTGCGCTACCTCGCGCTGCCGCCGGGGTGTACGGTCATCTGGAACGGGCCCACCGACGTGAAGATCGACTGCGGCGACGTGGTGACCGACGAAGAGCTGGACGAGGATCTTTGAGCGCGAAGGGACCGTTCTTCGGCGAGCTGTACTACCGGAGCACGCTGCCGTTCCTCGACCCGAAGACCACTGAGCACGAGATCGCGTATCTGGAGCGGACGTTCGGAGAAGGCCGCGGTGTGCTGCTGGATCTCGGGTGCGGGCACGGGCGTCATGCGGGGCCGCTCGCGGCGCGGACGACGAGGCGGGTCGTCGGCGTGGATTTCGATGAGCTCTCGCTCCGGGATGCGGACGGCTTCGGGCGCGTTCGCGGAGATCTGCTGGCGTTGCCTTTTGGTGACGGGCGGGTAGGGGATGCCTACGCGTGGTACTCGACGCTGTTCGCGTTGGCTGAGTCCGATCAGCCTTTGGCGCTTCGCGAGGCTCACCGGGTGTTGCGGCCGGGCGGACGCCTCGTCATTCAAACGTTGCCGGTGGAGCGGCTCACCGAGCAGCCAGAGGCGCGGTTCGACGGCGCGCTCCCTGACGGCAGCGTGCTGCATGAGCAAAGCCGATTCGATCCAGAAACCGGCACCGATCACGGCGAGCGGCGCCTCACGTTTCCAGATGGACGCGTCCTTTCGGCCGCTTACGCCATCCACTACTATCGGCTGGACGATCTCGTCGAACTGTTCGAATCAACAGGTTTTCGGGTCAGGTGGGTGCATGGCGGGCTGGACGGCGCGCCGTTATCTGCCCAGTCTCGGGACCTGATCCTCGGAGCGGAAAAGAGACATGGCTGAGAAGAAGCTTCGAATCCTGGTGGGAAAGCCGGGCCTGGATGGTCACGATCGCGGCGCGAAGATCATCGCGCGAGCGCTCCGCGACGCCGGCATGGAGGTCATCTACACGGGGCTCCATCAGACTCAGGAGATGATCGTTTCCTCGGCGGTGCAGGAGGACGTGGACGCGATCGGGCTCTCGATCATGTCCGGCGCGCACATGACGCTGTTCCCGGCGGTGATTGAGCTGCTTCGGAAACAGAAGGCGAACGACATCCGCGTGTTCGGCGGCGGGATCATCCCGGACGACGACATCCCTCAGCTCAAGAAGCTGGGAGTGGATGAGATCTTCACGCCCGGCAGCTCCACCCAGGACATCGTGAAGTGGATCCGGGAGAACATTCAGACGCGCGCATGAGCGTGCTCTCCGGCATACCGAAGCAGGTCGACGTCTACGAAGTCGGCCCTCGGGATGGACTGCAGAACGAGCTCCGTTCGCTGCCCACGAAGGACAAGGTGCGGCTCATCGAGGCTTTGATCGCCTCCGGCGAGAAGCGCATCGAGCTGACCTCGTTCGTGTCGCCGAAGTGGATCCCGCAGCTGTCCGATGCGGACGAAGTCGTGCGGCTCATCGGCAAGCGCGAAGGCGTCGTGTTCTCCGCGCTGGTCCCGAACCTCAAAGGCCTCCAGCGAGCGCGCGACGCGGGGTTACAGGAAGCGGCGGTGTTTCTCTCTTCGTCGGAGTCGCATTCGAAGAAGAACATCAACAAGAGCATCGCCGAAGCGCTGGCCGCGTCCGAAGAGGTGACGAAGGCAGCCACCCAGATGGGCATGCGCGTGCGCGGCTATCTCTCCACGGTGTGGGGCTGCCCGTTCGAAGGCGCGGTGGACGTGAAGCGCGTGCTGGAGATCTGCCGGAAGATGGTGGACTTCGGGATCTACGAGCTGTCGCTGGGAGACACGATCGGCGTCGGAACACCGGGGCAGACCGCGAACATTCTGGAGACGTTGCTCGCCCACATTCCGGTGAAGAAGCTCGCGCTCCATCTGCACGACACGCGAGGGACCGCGCTGGCGAACGCGCTGGTGGGGCTCACGTACGGCGTGACCACGTTCGATGCGTCGATCGGTGGGCTCGGCGGATGTCCGTATGCGCCGGGCGCGGCGGGCAATCTCTCCAGTGAAGATCTCGTGTTCATGCTCAAAGGCATGGGGATCGAGACTGGCATCAACCTCGACAAGCTCGTGGAGGCAGGGGAGCTCGCGCAGGATCTGATCGGCCGGAAGCTCTCCGGGAAGTATCTGCAGGCGGCGCTGGGCGAGCGCGAAAAGGCGCGGAGCAAGTCGCGGGCGCAGACGTAAGGCGAAGGCGCTGACCGAACGACCGGGCTCTGATTGAGCTTGCACAGAGCGACGCGCGTCGGTACTTCGCAAACGTGGCCAATTTCTCCGAGTCCGTCGCTCCCGAGCAGGCGATTGAACGACTGGTGCAGGGCAACGCGCGCTTCGTCGAACGCGAACACGATCTCGTCAACGCCGGTTGGCGGCCGGGGCTGTCGCAGGGGCAGAAGCCGTTCGCCATCATCCTGGGCTGCTCCGACGCGCGCTCTCCCGCTGAGCTCGTCTTCGATCAGGGCCTGGGCGATCTGTTCGTCATCCGGGTCGCGGGCAACATCGTGGCGCCCTCTGGGATCGGCTCGGTCGAGTACGCGGTCTCGCAGTTTGGAACGCGGCTCGTGGTCGTGATGGGCCACACCCACTGCGGAGCGGTCCGCGCGACGCTCAACGGAATTCAGGGGGGAGACTCTTCGGATTCACGCCACGTGCGTTCGATCACCGATCGGATCCGTCCGCACGTGCAGGAGCTCGCGCTCGCGGGGCTGACGGACGACGCGCTGATGAAGGCGGCCGTCCGGGCGAACGTTCGCGCGTGTGTCGCGCACCTCCGCAATGGCAGCCAGCTCATCGAGGACTACGTGCGCCCGGGGAGCGTGGTGGTCGCGGGGGCGGTTTACGATCTCGACACCGGGCGCGTGGAGTTCATCGAGCTGCCGCCAAAGCAGACGAGCCCTTCCGGTCCGTGATCCAGTGGTTTTGATCTCTACGGCTGCCCAGCCAGCAGCCGCTTCAGCCGATCGGTCCCGATCCCCAGGTGCCACGAAGCGCTCTCGAGCAGCTTCCGCTCCTTGCGATCGATCTTCCCGTCCACCAGCGCCATCTCCACCAGCCGCTTCATGAACGACTCAGCCTCCGGTGAGCCTTTCGGCACGAGCCGTTCGAAGAGCTTGTCGCCCGCGTTGATCGCCATCTCGACCTTCTCCCACGGCACGCTCCAGCGCTCCGAGCAGAGGCGGAGCAGTTCGCGCTCCTTCGAGTCGACGTTGCCGTCCGCGGCGGCCATCGCGGCCATCATGAAGAGCAGCCGTTCGCGCTCCTGCTGATCCATCACGTTGCCGTCGCCGTGCTTGTACGCCTCGAGGTTCTTCGGAATCGCCGCCGCGACCGGAGCCGCCGCTGCACCCGTGTTGCCTGCTCTCGCGGTGCGTTGCGCAGCCGTCGCCGCCTGATACGCGCGTCCTTCCTGCGCATCCCACGCCTCGTAGGACAGCGCGCTCTTGAGCACCCAGTCCTTCTCGCCATCCTGCAGCTGCGCGCCGCAGAAATCGCACGTCGGCGAGACGGTGTCCGTCAGCGGCGCTGCGCAGTTGGGGCAGCGGTTCGTCGCCATTCCCGTCGCCGCGTTCGTCTTCGCCGTGCCCTTGCGGACGAAGATGAAGATCGACCGCTGCGGGAGCATCGGCAGGTTCGTGCTCGGCTTCTCCGCGAGGCCGATGAGGCCCATCTTCGAGCTCCAGCGGATCTCCACGTGCGCCTGATCCATCCCGTCCGCGCCGCGCCGCACGAGCCGCGTGTTCACGCCGCCCACCGCGCACTCGACGAACACGCGCCGCCGGTGGGTCTTCTTGATGTCCTCCACCTCGCGAGCGAGCGCCGTCGTGAAATCCGATGACGCGAGCTTCGACAGCCGTCCGGGCTCCGCCATGCTGAGCGCGTCCACCCACTTCCAGAACACGAGCGACGAACGGTCCTCGAGCACCTGGATGTTGAACGCCGGATCCGCCTCGCGCATCTCGAGCAGACCGTCCACCAGCGCGTAGCCGCGGACGTGCTCGGAGGCTTGCGTGATCTCCGCGAGCACCCAGTCGTAGTTACCGCTGTTGACGATCGCGCCGCAGAACTCGCAGTTGTTCGCCGCGCCGCCCTTGAACGGGGCGCCACAGTTGGGGCACTTGCCCTGGGTCGCGTCCTCGCCCAGCTTCGTCTTCGCGCCCGGCTTGCGCACGAGGCTCCAGACCTCGATGAACTCTTCGAGCTTGCTGCTCTTCGCGGCCGCTATGGCCTCCGCGTAGCTCTTGTCCGCGGCGACGTCGGTGTCGCGCAGCTCCGCTCGGAACTTGATCTGAACGGTGTCGAAGCCTTCCGTCTGATCGAGCCCGATGAGCGAGGTCTCGAGAACGCGCAGATCGGTGATCGCGTCGCGCACGCCGTTGCGCTTCATGAGCTGGAGCTGAGTCACGAACCGCTGGAACGTCGCGTCCGAGAGGAACGGGCGCATCGGCGTCATGTCGCCCTTCATCCACGCGTCCTGCAGTCCCACGAACAGCATCTTCGCCCGGCCGAGCAGCGCCTCCTTGTCGAACGACGGATCCTTCAGCTTGAGCGCGTTGACGAAGCCGTCCACCGCTCGCGGATCCACCTGCGTCGCGGCCTCGCCTTCGTAGCGTTGGAGCGCCTTCTGCGTGTTCAGCGTCGGGTTGTTCGCGCGGCTGTAGAAGTACGCGCCGATGCCCAACATGACGAGCAGCGGGCAGCCGACTTTGGGGTGCACGACGACGAGCCAGAGGACGATCTCGATCAGACCGCCGATGTCTCCGCCGCCACCTCCGCCGCCGCTGCTGCTTCCCGAGCTGCTGGAGCCAGAGGAGTAGTTTTCGCCGCCGCCACCGCGCGCCAGTGCAACGGACGCGATGAACAGCGCGAGGAACGGAAGGTAAGGGGAGAGTCTGTGGAGCAGCCTTCGCATGGAGGACAACTCTAAACCGGCTTTCGGCTCTTCGTTCACCACTTCGCGCTTGCCGAGCAGGCGTGATGGCTCCTAGAGGAACCGGCCATGGCGGAGCTCAAGGTCGAAAAGCGGGACGCGGTGGAGGTCTGGACGATCGACGGCGAGTCGCGACGGAACGCGATCAGCCGGGCGATGGTGAAGGAGCTCGAGGACCTCGTGAAGCGCGTCTCCAGCTCGCGCGAATGCCGAGCGGTCGTCCTCACCGGCGCGGGCGATAAAGCCTTCTGCGCGGGAGCGGATCTCAAAGAGCGCTCGACGATGTCGGAAGCGGAGGTCCGGCAATTCCTCGACGCGCTCCGCCGCACGCTCCGGGCGATCGAGCTCTCCGACGTCATCTTCATCGCCGCGATCATCGGCACGGCGTTCGGCGGCGGGACTGAGCTCGCGCTGTCGTGCGATCTCCGAGTCGCGGCGCC
>JBJMQN010000050.1:0-6692 GCA_045802665.1 Myxococcaceae bacterium
CGCTGCTCGTGCTCCATCGAGATGGGCGGCATCGCGGTGGTGAGCTTGCTGTAGAGCCAGTTGTGCGGACCGAGATCCAGCCACGCGTGCGGCGGGCAGATCATCGTCATCACTTCCGCGAACGGACGCATCCCGGACTCGGCGGCGCCCGCGAGATAGCCCTTCCCGAGCGGAATCAGGATGAGCCCCGTCACGAGCCCCGCCCCCGCGATCGTCAGCGGGAACTTCTTGAGTGTCGCTACCACGCGCGTGCGAACCGGCTTGATGCACAACCCGACGGCGCCGCTGACGGTGAGGCCGAAGACGAGGAACCAGCCGAGGTAGTAGCCCGCCCAGAGCTGCGCGGCGATGGAGAGCAGCGCGACCCAGATCCAGATCTTCCGAGCGCGCTCCGACAACGTCTCGTCCGTCGCCGAGTACAGCCCGAGCAGACAGAGCACCGACCAGTAGTGGCTGAACAGCTGCCAGTGCATCGTCATGTTGATGCGCAGGTTGCTGAACGCGAACAGCACCGCGCCCGCGCTGGCGCCGATGGCGGAGAGCTTCACCGCGCGCCTGAGCAGGAAGAACATCGCCGCGAAGTTGAGGCACCCGACGGTGAAGCCCCAGACGAGGAACGCGGTGTCGTACGGAAAGAAGACCCGCCAGAACAGGTACGGTGGCAGCGCGCCGGGCATCACGTCCGCGTACGCGCCCACATTCTCCGCGGGCCAGAAGTACGGCCGGTCCCAGAGGGAAGAGTGCTCCGGATCGCGCAGCACCCAGCGGAGCTCGTGCTCCAGCGTGTAGTTGATGAAGCGGGTGTCGCCTAAGTCGAACTGCTGCTTTTCGAAGCCGGAGAAGATCTCCTCGCGGTGGCCGACGAGGAGCCCCGCCAGACAGAAGAGCACCGGGATGAACGCGGCGCGCATCCACGCACGCGACTTCGCTTTCGAAGGACTCTGATCAGCCACTGCGCGAGCCGAGACGGTGGCTGGTGCTGCGGTTCGAGATCTTCGAGTAGAGCGTGGAGGTGGAGAGGTACCAGAACGGCACCTCGCCGAAGGTCACGATGTCGCCGTCGCGCAGCACCGACTCGCGGCCGCCGGTCGTGGCGTCGTTGATGTACGTGCCGTTGGTGGAGCCTTCGTCCTTCACGGTGCATTTCTTCTGACCATCGCTCCAGCGGATCGTCGCGTGCTTCTTCGAGACCGAAGGGTCGTCCACGACGACGTCCGAATCCGGGAGCCGGCCGACGACGAGCACGTCCTCGCTGGAGAGCGGCGGGATGATGTTGATGCTGAGCCCGTCGAACTCGAACAGCAGCGACAGGATGTTCGTGGAGATGTCGGCGGCCTTGGCCATCGCGGTCCGGGCGACGCCGGCGTTCTCATCCACGCCCTGCGCCCGGAGCCACTGAGGCGGCGGTCTGCGCACCAGCGCGAAAGGGCCCATCTGCTTGACGAACTGCTCGACGGAGAGGCGCGCTGCCATCGCACGGAGCTCTTTGACAGTGAACACGGAGCGGAGCGTAGCGCAGTTTGGAGCCGCCAACGCTCGTGGCATTGAGGGGACAATTCGTCTAGGGTGCGCGCCCTCAAATGAGTGGCAACATCCCGATGACGCCGGGCGGCCTCAAGCGCCTCAAAGACGAGCTCAAGCACCTCCAGGCCGTCGAGCGCCCGAAGATCTCCAAAGAAATCGAAATCGCGCGCGCCCACGGCGACCTGCGCGAGAACGCCGAGTACCACGCGGCCAAGGAGAAGCAGGGGCACATCGAAGGCCGGATCATCGACCTGAACGACTGGATCGCCCGGGCGGAAGTGATCGACGTGTCGAAGCTGAAGGGCGACAAGATCGTCTTCGGCGCGACCGTGGTGCTGCAGGACACCGAGAACGAGAAGGAAGTTACCTACACGATCGTCGGCGAGCCCGAGGCGGACATCAAAAAGCGCCTGATCGCGATCACCTCTCCGGTGGCCAGGGCGCTGGTGGGCAAGGAAGTCGGCGACACCGTGAACGTGCAGAGCCCCGGCGGGGTCCGCGAGTACGAGATCCTCGAAGTCCGGTTCGATCACGGAGCAGGCGAGTAGGCAGGCTCAACCGGGCCTGACCCAGCGTCAGCCCGGCCCTCTAGAATGGCCCGCCTTGCCCGTCCCCGCTCACCCCCTCGCCACGCTCGTAGGTCCCCTGCGCTACGCGTGTCAGCGGGACTTCGCGCGGCTGCCATCTGTCCGCCAGCTCCGGCCGGTGATCGAGACGGCGTTGAAAGCGGCGGAGGGCAGCCACGTCCGGCCTGAGACCCTGGCGGCGCTGCGGGGCGAGTTGCAGTACGTGGATGCGCCATCGCTGGAGGCGCGGAAGCAGTCGCTCACGCGGGTGCTCTCAGCGCTGAAGGAGACCGGGCTCGAGTTCCCGCCGGATGTGCCGGGGCGCGCGCAGGCGCCGATTGATTCGAGTGCCGGACCGCTGTTCGCGCACGCCGCCAATCAGATGGCGAAGCCGGTTGAATCCGAGCTGTTCGGCGCGCAGACGAAGCCAACTTCCACAATGGAAGTAACGGCGGCGGTCCCCGCGAGCAGCGCGCCCACGCGAGACCCTCAGCGGAAGCGAGCCCCGGGTGCCACCGAGCCGCAAGCGAATCGAGCGCCCGAGCTCGACGGCGAGCTCTTCGAAGAGGAAGCACCTCCTGAACCGGCTCGCCGCGGCAAGACGAAGAAGGTCTCCACCGCCGAGATCCGCGCCGAGGCGCGGCTGCTCTCCATCGCTCCCCGCGATGGCGCTCTGGCCAGGCCGCTCAAAGAGCTTCCGTGGCGGCTCAACCCCCGCCTCATCGCGACGCTGAACAAGAAGGGCGTGCGGAAGATCGGCGACATCCTCTTCATGCTTCCGCGCGCGTACGAAGATCGCCGGCGGCTCAAGAAGATCTCCGAGCTCATCCCGGGCGAGCGCGGTGTGACGGTGGGCGTGGTGAAGATGGCGGCGGAGACGTCATTCCGGGGTCGCCGGCGGATCTTCAAGGCGGTCGTCGGCGATGAGACCGGCTCGCTCGCGGCCACGTACTTCCAGAGCGGTCCATGGCTCAAGGCGCGCTTTCCGATCGGTAAGCGGCTGATCGTCTCCGGCGAGCTCCGCGCGACGATGGGCGGCCGCGAGATGGCGCACCCCGAGGTCGAACCGCTCGATGACGAGGAGCTGAACAGCGTTCACTTCGGCCGGATCGTCCCCATCTATCCGGGCTTCGAACGGCACGAGCAGCGCAGCTTCCGTCAGCTCGCCTCGCGCATCGTCGAGAACTACGTGCAGCACCTCGAAGAGCCGCTCCCCGAGGCGTTGCGGAACAAGCTCGGGCTGCTGCCGCTGCAGGAGGCGATTCGGCGCATTCACTTCCCGGCGGACGACGACGATCTCGACGCGTTCGAACGGCACGTGAGCCCAGCGCACCAGCGGCTCGCGTTCGACGAGCTGTTCTTCCTGCAGCTCGGCATGTCGCTCAAGCGTCAGGGCATCAAGACCGAGCCGGGCGTGTCGTTCAACGTCTCGGATGCGCGGATGGAGAAGGCGCTCGCGGCGCTGCCGTTCGAGCTCACGCGTGCGCAGTCGCGGGTGGTCAAACAGATCGCGAAGGACATGGGCAAGCCCGAGCCGATGCACCGGCTACTGCAGGGCGACGTGGGCTCCGGCAAGACGGCGGTGGCGCTGGTGTCCGCCGCGCTCGCGCTGCAGGACGGTTTTCAGGCGGCGATCATGGCGCCCACCGAGATCCTCGCCGAGCAGCATTATCGGACGGCGCAGAAGATCCTCGAGCCGCTCGGCTATCCGGTGGGGCTCATCACCGCCGGCGGCACGGCGAAGCAGAAGCGCGAGCGCCGCGAGGACGTGGCCTCCGGCAAGACGCGCTTCGCGGTGGGCACGCACGCGCTCATCACGGGCCAGGTGGAGTTCGACAAGCTCGGGCTCGTGGTCATCGACGAGCAGCACCGCTTCGGTGTCATCCAGCGCCACGCGCTGATGGCGAAGGGCATTCGGCCGGATGTGCTGGTGATGACCGCCACGCCGATCCCGCGAACCCTCGCCATGACGATGTACGGCGATCTCGAGGTCTCGTTGATCGACGAGCTGCCGCCGGGCCGCACGCCGATCTCGACGAAGGTCTTCATCGAGAAGCAGCGGCCGCGCGTCTACGAGCTCATCCTCAAGGAGCTCGACAAGGGGCATCAGGCCTACGTCGTCTATCCACTGGTGGAGGAGTCCGAGAAGATCGATCTCGCGGATGCTACCCGCGGCGCCTCGCAGATTCAGGCCGCGTTCCCGAATCACCGCGTGGGCCTGCTGCACGGCCGGATGTCGCCGGAGGAGAAGGACGATGTGATGGCGGACTTCCGCGAGGGCCGCACGCACATCCTCGTCTGCACGACCGTCGTCGAAGTCGGCGTGGATGTCCCGAACGCCTCCGTGATGGTGATCGAGTCCGCCGAACGCTTCGGCCTCTCTCAGCTGCACCAGCTCCGAGGTCGCGTGGGCCGTGGCGCTGCCGCGTCGTTCTGCTTTCTCGTCGCCGGCTTCGCGCGATCGAAAGAGGCGAGTGACCGGCTCCAGATCATGGAGAAGAGCACCGACGGTTTCGTGATCGCGGAGAAGGATCTGGAGCTCCGCGGTCCGGGTGAATTCCTCGGCACGCGGCAGAGCGGCATTCCCGAGCTCGCCGTCGCAAACCTTGGGCGCGACGTGGGACTGCTGGAGAAGGCGCAGCGCGAGGCGAACCAGATCATCTCCGTCGATCCGCGGTTGCAGCAGCCGGAGCATCTGCGGTTGGCGAAGGCGCTCGAAGAGCGGTGGGAAGGACGGCTCGCATTGGCGCGGGTGGGGTGACGTCCATAGCTTTCGAGCATGGGCGACCTCGCGCTATCGGAGTACCTCGGCCGGAAGGGAATAACGGACGCGCGGGTCCTCCACGCGATCGCCGAGCTGAACCGCCGCGACTTCATGCCAACCGAAGTCCAGCCGTTCGCGGATGAGGATGCGCCCGCGCCCATCGGCCACGGTCAGACCATCAGCCAGCCCTACGTCGTCGCGTTCATGAGTCAGGAGCTGGATGTGCAGCCGGGGATGAAGGTGCTCGAAATCGGCACCGGCTCCGGGTACCAGGCCGCGGTGCTCGCGAAGCTCGGCGCCAACGTCTATTCGATCGAGCGCATCCCCGAGCTCCTCTCCGCCGCCCGCGCCGCCTTCAACCGGCTCGACCTGGCGATCCAGACGCGGCTCGACGACGGCTCTCGTGGCTGGCCGGAGCAGGCCCCGTTCGATCGCATCATCGTGACCGCTGCGGCAGCCCGAGCTCCCACCCGGCTCATCCAGCAGCTGGCGACCCCGGGAAGGCTCATCGCCCCGGTTGGTGACCAGGAGAGCAACCAGCAGCTCATGCTGATCGACCGCAGCGCCACGGGACACCTCGACTGGCGGTCGATTCTGCCGGTGCGTTTCGTTCCGCTCATCGAGAGCGATGGAACGCCCCGCGCGTAGTACGCTGCGCGGTCATGATCGTCTGCCCCGTGTGCGAGAACCAGCAGCCTTCGGGCGATGAGTGCAGCGTCTGCGGCAAGCAGCTCACGGCTGCGAAGGGCGCCACCGTCGCTCCGGTCGCGCCGCTCGCCGAGCTGGAGGTGACTCAGCACACGGGGCCCCAGAACGTGGTCGCGCAGCCGATCGAAGGTCTGGAGGTCACGCGCATACCGTCGCCCGCGCAGGTAGCCCCTGAGAGCGTCGAAGGTCTCGAGCACACCGAGGTCGTCCTTCGGAACCTTCAAGTCATCGTCGATCGCGTCGCTGACCTCGAGCTCGGCCGCGAAGTGGATGACGGCGTGCGCACGGCGGCGCCCACCGGCGCTGTCACCTGCCGCTACTGTCAGAACGTCCAGGCGGAAGGGCTCATTTGCAACCGCTGCGGCATGCGGCTTCCCAAGGCGCGCATCGAAGCAGAGGCCGTGGCCGGGTCGCCCAACCCGAAGAAGGAGCCGGTCTGGACCCGCTGCAAGCGCTGCGGCGCGCCGGCGAAGGCCGAGGAGCCCTGCCGTGACTGCGGCACGTTCGTCCCGCTCCCGGACAACGCATGACGAGCCAGTTCCGCTGCGCCGAAGGCTGCGACTTTCGCGCGCCGCTCACAGATGTCGTCTACCGCTGCGAAAAATGCGGCGGGCTGCTCGAGGTGCTTCACGACGTCGACGCGCTCTCGCGGACGTCCGCCGCGAAGTGGAAGGCGCTCTTTCAGGAGCGCTTCTCGGAGGCGCGATTGCCCAACGCATCCGGGATCTGGGGCAAGCGCGAGTGGATTTATCCGGAGCTCGAAGACGCGGACATCGTGAGCCTGGGCGAGGGGAGGGTGCCGCTGCTTCCTCTGCCGAAGATGGCGGAGCGGTTGGGCCTCTCCCGCCTCGAGCTCAAGCAGTGCGGCGTCTCGCCCACCGGCAGCTTCAAGGATCTCGGGATGACGGTGCTCGTCTCCGCGGTGAAGCGGATGCGCCGGCTCGGAAAGAAGATCCGCGCGATCGCGTGCGCTTCCACGGGTGACACCTCGGCGGCATTGGCGGCGTACTGCGCGGCGGCGGGGATCCCGTCGGTGGTGTTTCTGCCGAAGGACAAGATCTCCCTCGCGCAGCTCGTGCAGCCCATCTCGAACGGCAGCGTGGTCCTCTCGCTGGATACCGACTTCGACG